>NZ_JADOVC010000018.1:0-88002 GCF_015751645.1 Flavobacterium sp. CG_9.1 | reverse complement strand
GCTTCTGATCTAAAGTCCATTTCTTGTATTTCATGTTTCAAATATATAAGTTTGAAATTTAAAATAACACTCCGAACTTATCGGGGGCTAAAATAATAGTAACCGGTTAACGATTGAGAAATTCTTTCTTCTGTAAAATTGTCGAATCGCGTAAGTGTGATTTGTTCGTAATTATTGATGTTCAAAATATCATGGGCTATCATACTAATTTCGAACTTAGACTTAGGAAAATTTAAACGTAATCGTGGACTGAGCATATAAATTTCATTAGATGAAGTTGCCGCAGTTATTTTTTTATACGAAAATGTACTGTTGAATGATATATTGGAGGCAATTTTATAACTAGTTTCGATAAACGGGTTTACTATTAAAATAGAATTACTAAAAAAATTATCTTGATAATTATCTCTTGATACTGCTACTCCAGTTTCAAATTGCAGACTTGTTTTTTTTAGCCGGGACACAAAGGAGAGGTATGCAGACGTTGATTCCGTTTTAAAAGTCTGACTAAGTCTGTCGTAAAATAAAATTTTACTACTCGATGAGTAGGAAACGCTTGCTCTAAGAGAAAAAGGTAAGAAAGAAAATGTTTTCTCTGAATAAAGCATAGATTGAAAACGGTTTTCAAAGGGAGCAACAGCATATTGGATATAATTTACCGTTGCATCTGCACTGGAGTTATTGGATATGATATTGGTTGCTTTATAATAGGAAAGATTAGAAATAATGGATAACTTTCTTTTGTTGTTGAAATAAAAATAATCTGCAGCTAATTGATTGTTTGGTGTAATCGTACTTAGTATTAAATTCTCATTTGAAAAAATAGTTCTGTAATCGCTGATAACATTGTTGGGGACTAAATTTTCAGCTTGTGTGAGGTTATTGTTTTGTGAAAATGATAATTTGATATAATGATTAGAATTAAAATCTGTCTTTAAACTTAATGTGGGCATAAATAACCACTCTGCTTTGTTTAAGTTGTCCATTTTAAATTGAAGCCTAGAATAAGACAAAGCAGATGAGAATGTTGTCTTTTCAAACAATTTAAATTTAGTTTGTAATCCAATAGTTTGAACTTTGTTTTCAATGTTTACATTGTTTTCAAATTGAGTAAACTGTTCTTCTGTAGTTTTATAGTCGTCCTTTCGTATTGAGGACTCCATAAAGATTGCATTAGTTGTTTTTTTTATGCTAAAGGTATAGTTAGCATTCAAATCAATATTGTTTTTATTTAGTTGACTATTTTGAAGAATTTTATAGGTAGAATTATTGAAGTTTAAATTTAAAAAAGGAGCATCGGATTCGATGTTTAACCTATTGGATTTCTTAATAATTTGCTGTTTTACAGAAATATTCAATCCAGTATTATTTTTATACAGTGTTGTGTAGTTTAATTGATGATTGATTGTGTAATCCGTAAGTTTGTTTTCGTTGTCTAATTGGTTTGTATTGTTGGCAATTTCGACAGTGTTTATTTTATTAACACCTGAAAAGTATCCTTTATAACTAATTAGCGATTTTTCATTGGGTTTGTAAGCTACATCCAAAGCGGAATTAGTAAACATTGTCTCTTCATTGATGAATCGACTGTCTTTGTTTGAAAAAACACCTGAGTTCGAAGCGTAGAATTGCGTATTAGATTGTTGTTCCACTTGATCTACACTGTTGAAAATGGAATAAAAATTTACTTGCGTTTTCTTAGTAGGAGAATATTTTAAATTTAAACCTGTAAAGTACGAGGATCGTTCTTTTACATTGTTTCCAATGGTTAAAAATCTCGGTAAATCATCATTTTTTGAAAAAGTAGTTTCACCAATCGTCCTTGCCTCGTTTTGATTGGTAAATTTGGTGTACTCTTCAATATTCATAGACAGCTCTCCGGTATTATTAGAATCGCTAATTAAGCTGAATAACGTTTTCTTGCTAAAATTAAATAATGTTGCATGTAATTTGTATCTATTCTCACCAGCAGCTGCGGATACGTTTCCTGTCAATTTGTTTTTAAATTGTTCTTTGATGTTGACGTTTAATGCAGTTATCCCTGATTTATCATTTTTTTTAATATTCTTAAATTCAGTATAGTTTTTTATTAACTCAATATTTTTTATCATTTCAGCAGTGATATTTTCAGTGGCAATTTTTTGTTGATTTATAAAAAACTCTTCTCCGTTAATTAAAAGTTTATCTACTTCTTTTCCATTAGCTTTTATCTTTCCTTGAGAGTCTATGTCTAAGCCGGGTAATTTTTTTATGACATCTTTCAGCGTTTCTTCGGTTCCATTTAGAAATTTTTCAATCCGGTATCTTAGTGTATCGCCAATTTCAGTCATTCCGGCAGCTTCGTTTTTAATGATCACATTTTCCAGATCAATTTTGTTTTCTTCGAGTATAATTTTACCTAAGTCTAACAAATTATTTGTTATTTCAATCTCCTTTGTGAACGACTTTAAACCCAGATAACTTATTTTTAGGATATACAAACCTTTCTTGTCTAACTCCAAGCGGAAATTTCCTGAAGTGTCAGAAAAGGAAAAAGCAATTATTTTATCATTTTTAGAATCTTTTATTTGTACGTTGACTTGGCTTATTGGTGTATTGGAACTGTCCAGGACTGAACCGGTCACGCTGTTTTGAGAAAATATAGGTACAGCAAACAATAAAAAAAAGCAGAGAAACTGCTTTTTAAGTGTAGAAATATCTTGATAAAAATGAGTCATTATTTAGTGCCTTGTCTCAAATAGTCACTGAAACTTAATTCAGGTGCACTATTGTTAGGTTCTTCAATTGCTGTGTTTTCTTTTTTGAAAACCAATTTGTCAAAAGTCAGAATCGAATTATCATCAATCTCAATTTGAATAATGAATCCGGGTAATCCGTTATAATGCATTGGTCCGTCGTTTATAAATATATCTTCAGTGTACCATGCAACGATGGATTGATTGGAATTGAATGCTGTATTTCTAGTGGTGGCTTTTTTACAAGTATATCCGTTAATAGTTTTGCTTTCATCGATTAATTTCCAGTTGAATGAAGGTAGTATTTCTTTCACATTGGTGTCTTTTTCATTTCGAGTGAAAAGAACTTTATATTTTTTTAAATCAAAATTTTTAAAGTATGTGATCGAAGAAGATCTATTAACCGTAGATGTAGTTTCGTATTTATTTCCATATTTTTCAATATAGATTGTATCAATCGAAGATTTTTCTATAGATATTAAGTTTTGAATTGATTTGTTTGCTGAATACACATATGAAAATGTCATTGGTTTTGCTGCTTTTTTAGACAATTCAGTTTCGTCTCCAATCCCTTTTATTGGTGTTTCAGTAAGAATACTTTTCAAAGTTTGGCTGTAGGATTGGTTGATTGAGGCGAGCATTAATAAAAATAAAAAACATTTGATCTTCATAACTGTTGTTGATTTTAAAAATTTGACAGGGATTTTTACCTGTCAAATGTAATTAGGTTATCTACACTTTTGTCGTTGCTACTTTGAAATCATACCATTTATAATCATTAGTAGTTGTAAAAGCAGTCTCATCACTAAAAGAATACTAAGTTGTTGTTTTGCTTGCTTTGTGGCAAAACCAAGCATCTTCTTCCTGATCAGTCGTCTAAACTACTTTTTTAAGTGAAGAAATATCTTGATAAAAACTAACCATTATTTAGCACTTTGTTTTGAATAGTCACTGAAACTTAATTCAGGAGCACTGTTGTTAGGCTCCGCAATTGCTGTGTTTTCTTTACTGAAAACCAATTTATCAAAAGTTAGTGTTGTGTTGTCATTTATCTCAATTTGAATAATGAAACCTGGTAAACCATGGTATTGGGCTGGCCCATCATTTACAGGTATCGCCTCTGTAAACCAAGCAACTATGGATTGATTGGAATTGTATGCGGTATTAGTTGTTGTAGCTTTTTTACACGCATAACCATTAATAGTCTTAGATTCATTTATTAATCTCCAATCAAATTTTGTTAATTTCTCAATTATGTTAACATCTTTTGCTTCTTGTGTTGCAACAACCTTATATTTTTTAGTTTCTAAATCTTTGTAGTAAGCTAGTGAAGTTGGTCTGCTAACGGATGACGTAGTTTCATATTTTTTTCCGTATTTTTCAATGTAAGTTGTGTCTATCGCCGACTTTTCTATAGAAATTAAGTTTTGAATCGATTTTTTTTCTGAGAACACATAAGAAAAAGTCATTGGTTTCGCTGCTTTTTTAGACAGATTAGTTTCGTCTCCAATTCCTTTTAATGGCGTTTCAGTAAGAATACCTTTTAGAGTTTGGCTATACGATTGATTTATAAGTACTGCTAAAAAAAATAGAATTACAAGTTTGATTTTCATGAGATGTGGTTTAATGAAATTTGACAGGGAATTTTCCCTGTCAAAATAAGAGATAGTTTTCTATTCTGCTGTTAATGCTGGAGATAAATCATACCAAGTACATTGATATGTTGTCGTAACTGTAGTTTCCTTAGTCATAAAGTTATAACTTGAAGATTCAGAGATTTTATGGCAAAACCAAACATCTTTTTCTTCTAAAGTGTTGGTTTTTGTTTTTTCTTCTTTCTCAAATTGTAAATTCACAATTGCGCTAGTAGTTTTTGTCTCATTATTAGCCATCGCTAATCCAGAAAAAGCAATTACCGCAATTGCTGTAAATAATAATTTTTTCATAGTATAAATTTTTAAAGTTATACAGGCTAAATAAAAAAAAAAAAAACGACTCTTGCAAGAAAAAACAGTAATATTTTTTTAATTATGTAAAGGTTATATATTTTATTGTCTTTTTGGTTTAAAACAAGTTTTACAAATAAACTAGAGTTAACTACTACGTTTTCGTAGCCCGGATAGCAGCGGCATCCTTCCTGTGGCTCCTTTAGCCACAGGAAGATACAGCGTCCCGAAGCGTCGGGACCGCGAAATAGCTCCTGAAAATTAGCAATATAAATCCTGATTAATTTAGGAACATTTATGCTTTAAAGTGATTTAAAATATTTATTTTTGCTTTTCGAAAATTATCCTTCGACTGCGCTCAGGAGGACAAAATATAAAAAAATATGAGAACGATACAATTTAGAGAGGCCATTTGTGAAGCGATGAGTGAAGAAATGCGTCACGATGAGTCCATATACTTAATGGGTGAAGAAGTTGCGGAATATAATGGTGCCTACAAAGCATCTAAAGGAATGCTTGCAGAATTTGGTGAGAAAAGAGTAATTGATACGCCTATTGCTGAGCTTGGTTTTACTGGTATTGCAGTAGGATCTGCCATGAATGGATGCAGACCAATTGTGGAATACATGACATTCAATTTTTGTTTAGTGGGGATTGACCAAATCATAAATAACGCTGCCAAAATGCGTCAGATGACTGGTGGACAATTTAATGTGCCTATCGTTTTTCGTGGACCAACAGCTTCAGCAGGACAATTAGGAGCAACACACTCACAAGCTTTGGAAAATTGGTTTGCCAATACTCCGGGTCTTAAAGTGGTAGTTCCCTCTACGGTTTACGATGCAAAAGGATTGTTGAAAGCGGCGATACGTGACAATGACCCTGTGATTTTCATGGAGTCAGAGCAAATGTATGGTGATAAAGGAGAAGTTCCAGATGGTGAATATGTAATTCCGCTAGGGGTTGCTGACATCAAAAGAGAAGGTACAGATGTAACCATTGTCTCTTTTGGAAAAATCATCAAGGAAGCACATATTGCTGCTGATGAATTAGCCAAAGAAGGAATTTCATGTGAAATTATCGATTTGAGAACGGTTCGTCCAATGGATTATGAAACGATTTTAACTTCGGTTAAAAAAACAAATAGATTAGTAGTTCTTGAGGAGGCTTGGCCTTTTGCAAGTGTTGCTTCTGAAATTACGTATATTGTTCAAGAACGTGCTTTTGATTTCTTGGATGCGCCAATTCAACGTATCACAACTGCGGATACTCCAGCGCCATATTCTCCAGTTTTATTGAAAGAATGGTTGCCAAATGCTGGTGACGTTGTTAAAGCGGTTAAAAAAGTAATGTATAAAAAATAATCGTTTTTGATACATTCGGTTTTAGATAAAATTTAACAATTGGAATGCTAAACCACGAATAATCAAATACTGTAATTAACTATATTTGAAACTTCATCAATTATCTTTGATGAAGTTTTTTTTTGAATGACTATGAAAAAGAATGTCTTGTTTCTCTTGGTTTTTTTGTTTGTTTCTGCAAGTGCTGTATTTGCACAAACAAAAGTTAGCGGTGTTGTGGTTGATAAGCAAAATCAGCCGATTCCTTTTGCTAATGTGGTTTTCAAAGGTTCCAGCGAAGGAATTGTGACTAATGAGGATGGTAGGTTCTATCTTGAATCCCAAAAATCGTATAGCACTTTGATAATTTCGTCGGTAGGATTTTCTGAAAAAGAAATAGCGTTAGACAAGGCAGTAAATTATAATTTTAAAATTCAATTAAGTGAAGCCGAAAGCTTAAACGAAGTTGTAGTTTTTGCGGGGAAAACGTCTAAAAAAGATAATCCAGCGCTAGACATTCTGAGAAAAATTTGGGAAAGAAAACGTAAAAATGGACTTTATTTGTACGATCAATACCAGATGGAAAAGTATGAAAAAATAGAATTTGATATGAATTCTATTGATAGCGCTTTTATGAAGAGCACTCTTTTTAAGGGGATGGAATTTATTTTCAACCAAATGGATACTTCAAGAATTACGGGTAAGACGTACCTGCCCATTTTTGTCAACGAATCCTTGAATGATGTTTTTGGAGATAACAAACTCAAGAAACTGAAAGAGAAAATAAAAGCCAGTAAAACATCTGGTTTTAACGGAAACCAGCAAATTCTGACTTTTGTAAAGGACTTGTATTCCAATTATGATATTTATAATAATTACTTGACTTTTTTTGATAAAAGTTTTACTAGTCCACTATCTAAAACCGGTATTGATGTTTATAATTACGTGTTGAAAGACAGCGCCTATATTGATAAAAAGTGGTGTTATAATATCGTATTTTATCCAAGACGCAAGAACGAACTGACTTTTAAAGGCGATTTCTGGGTTAACGATACCACTTATGCCATCAAGAAAATTAATATGGCCGTTACTAAGAGTGCCAATATTAACTGGGTGAAAGACATTTACCTTGAGCAAGAATTTGAAGTGGTTAGTGATTCGGTATTCCTACTAACAAAGGATTATTTAATGTCGGATTTTGCATTAAACAAAAAAGAAAAATCAAAAGGGGTTTACGGAAAACGAACCACCTATTACAGAAACCATCAGTTTAATAAAGAAAAACCGGTTGCTTTTTATAAAGAGGAGGTCAATTACATGGAGCCGGATGTCTATAATAAGTCAGAGGAGTACTGGGATGAAAATCGGTTTGAGAATTTGACTAAAGATGAATTGGGCGTGTATAAAATGCTCGATACGTTGCAAACGGTCAAGAAATTCAAACAAATTTATAGCACAGTGCAAGTTTTGGCAAGTGGCTTTTTACAGTTTGGAAATTTTGATTATGGACCTATTTTTTCCACATTTGGTTACAACGAAGTAGAAGGCGTTCGATTGCGAGCGGGAGGAAGAACCTATTTTGGAACCAATGATACTTGGCGTTTGCAAGGCTACACGGCGTATGGGTTTAAGGATGAAAAATTCAAATATGGATTTTCTGGGAAATGGATGGTCGATAAGAAAAAAAGAATCATTTTGTCCGGAGGCAATAGGCGTGATATTGAACAAATTGGCGCCAGTCTCACGACTACGTATGATATTCTAGGCAGAAGTTTTGCATCGTCATCCGTGTTTTCGTCTGGAAATAACGGAAAATTGACCAACATTAATTTGACCAATATAGCGGTGGAAATAGAGCCTGTGAAAAATTTAACTTTACAGACAGGAATTTCATACCGCACGCTCGCGTCTGCGTCGCCTACATTTAGTTTGGATTATTACACAGATATTGCAAATGCTGTAACAAAAAGCGATGTCAAACAATCAGAAGTGAACTTTCAAGTGGAATACACTCCTAAAAGAAAAACCATTGGATTTGCGGTAGAACGGGAGAATGTCGATAGTCCGTACAGTCGCTTTTTTGTCAATTATAGTCATGGTTTTAAAGGGTTATTGGATAGTGATTTCAAATATGATAAATTGCAATTATACTACAAACAGCCTATTATTATAGGGCCTTTAGGGCGCACGAATATTATTATGGAAGTGGGAAAAACTTTTGGAACCGTTCCCTTGGGATTAATGAGTGTTATTCCAGGAAATCAAACTTTTTTTACCTTGGAAAACACGTTCAGTAATCTTAATTTTTATGAATTCTTAGCGGATCAATATGCCACTTTGCAGTGGAATCATAACTTTAATGGGCGTCTTTTTTCCAGAATTCCATTTATGCGCAAACTCAATTGGAGGGAAATTGTATCGGTAAAAGGGGTTTATGGTACTATTTCGGATGAAAATAGAGCGATTAATGCTTCTGGTTTAGCTTATAACGCGCCGGAAAAAGTCTATTGGGAATACAGCGCCGGGATTGGTAATATCTTTAAGGTAATCCGTATCGATTTTGCGTGGCGAGGCAATTATCTCAACACACCGGATACGAATCGTTTTACGGTAAAAGGATCGTTTGGGTTTAATTTCTAGGAGCTATTCCTCCCTAAGCTCTGGTATACACGATTTCTTTTTAGAAAGCGAATAAAAATCGCATTCTAAAAAGGAGACCGTTCCGATCCGAGCTAAAAAAAGATGAAATTATGAAAGAAGCCATCAATTATCTTATAAGTAAAGACGCTATTTTCAAGTCTATTATCGACCAATATGGAATGCCTGTCATCCCGAGAAGGCCGCAAGGTTTTGAAACTTTAGTCTTATTGATCTTGGAGCAACAAGTGTCCATTGATTCCGCTAAGGCTACTTTTTTAAAGATCAAAGCCAGTCTAAAAGTAATAGAGCCAGAGATTTTGCTTCCTGTTTCGGAGGAGGAATATAGGAATTTTGGCGTAAGCCGTCAAAAAACGTCTTATATCAAAGCTTTGGCGACAGCCATATTAAATAAAGAAGTTGATTTAGAAAGTTTACTCAATAAGACAGCTCAGCAAGTACGTGAAGAACTCATTAAAATCAAGGGAATAGGAAACTGGACTATCGATATTTACTTGATGTTTTGTCTGGAAGCCCCAGATTTATTGCCATTGGGTGATATTGCGGTCGTAAATACCATAAAGGAATTGCTGCATATTCATGATAAAGAGGCAATGGAAATTCATACTTTAAAATGGAGTCCGCATCGTTCCGTGGCTACCTATCTTTTATGGCATCATTATTTGAATAAAAGAAATAGAACGGTAGTGTACTAAAGTACTCATTGTTAAAATTTAATGCAGAGATAACAGCAATTTTTTATTGTAAAAAGAGATAGTTTCCCTACTTTTGCACCCATAAATATAGAAAAGAAAAAACTAAAATGACTGCAGACAAATTAATAACTTTCGATGTCCTAATCGAAATACCAAGAGGAAGTAGAAATAAATACGAGTATGATTTCGAAATAAAAAGAATGCGTTTTGACCGAATGTTATTCTCCTCGATGATGTATCCAGCTGATTATGGATTTATTCCTGAAACATTAGCCTTAGATGGAGATCCATTGGATGTGTTGGTGTTGGTTAACGAACCTACTTTTCCTGGATGTGTAATGGAAGTGAAACCAATTGGAGTTTTTCACATGGCCGATGATAAAGGACCAGATGAAAAAGTAATCTGTGTGCCGGTTTCAGATCCAATTTGGAACTCATTAAATGATTTGTCAGACATGAATCCCCATTTATTAAAAGAAATTGAGCACTTTTTCCAAGTGTACAAAGACCTTGAAAACAAAAAAGTTGATGTAGGTGGTTGGGGAGATGTAAACGAGGCATATGCTATCATTAAGGAGTGTACGGAGCGTTTTAATCAAATTGAAAACAAACCAGAAGGATTGTTTAGTATTAGATAAATAATTGGCATAATTTTTATAAATAAAGCAATATTCCGTTAGGAGTATTGCTTTTTTGTTTAAATTCGTTTGGTTACACTATAACTATTAACTAAAAACCAAACCAAAATTATGAATACAATTATGATTTATTTGCCAATCGCCATGGCATTCATTGGACTGGCATTCATGTTTACAAAGCGAGCATGGGTTTTGAAACAAAATCCAGGGGATGGTAAAATGAAAGAGATTTCAGATTATATTTATGAAGGCGCTTTGGCCTTCCTGAAAGCAGAATATCGTTTATTAACTTTCTTTGTAATTGGTGCCAGTGCCGTATTGGCAGCAATCTCGTTTATTGTTCCTACGACACATATATTGATAGTTGTTGCTTTCGTTTTTGGAGCATTTTTCTCGGCTTTAGCTGGAAATATGGGGATGAAAATTGCAACCAAAACTAATGTTAGAACGACTCAAGCCGCTCGCACTAGTCTACCACAAGCTTTAAAGGTTTCTTTTGGTGGTGGAACGGTGATGGGATTAGGTGTTGCAGGATTAGCCGTTTTAGGATTAACCACTTTCTTTATATTCTTCTTTCACTTTTTTATGAACGGCGTTTGGACTTCGACCGAAGACATGACTATTGTTCTGGAAACATTAGCTGGATTTTCTCTTGGAGCAGAATCGATCGCTTTGTTTGCTCGTGTTGGAGGCGGAATTTACACTAAAGCTGCCGATGTTGGAGCTGATTTAGTAGGTAAAGTTGAAGCAGGAATTCCAGAGGATGATCCTCGTAATCCAGCCACAATTGCGGATAACGTAGGAGATAATGTAGGCGATGTGGCCGGAATGGGCGCCGATTTATTTGGTTCGTATGTTGCGACCGTATTGGCTGCTATGGTTCTAGGGAATTATGTGATCAAAGACATGGGTGGAAATATTCAAGATGCCTTCGGCGGAATAGGACCTATTTTATTGCCTATGGCCATTGCTGGTTTTGGAATTTTATTTTCTATTATCGGGACCATGTTGGTAAAAATTACGGATGAAAATGCAAAAGAAGCACAAGTTCAAAAAGCGTTGAATATAGGAAACTGGGTTTCTATTTTATTGACCGCTGTTGCTTGTTTCTTTTTAGTGCAATACATGTTACCAGAAACCATGAAAATGGATTTCTTTGGCGAAGGAACTAAAGAAATTTCGTCGATGCGTGTGTTTTATGCTACCATTGTTGGATTAGTAGTAGGTGCAGTTATTTCATCAGTAACCGAATATTATACTGGTTTGGGTACAAAACCTGTTATGGCGATTGTGCAAAAATCAAGTACGGGCGCAGGAACTAACGTAATTGCAGGTTTAGCAACGGGAATGATTTCGACTTTTCCTACTGTTTTGTTATTTGCTGCTGCAATTTGGACTTCCTATGCTTTCGCAGGATTCTATGGTGTGGCTTTGGCGGCTTCAGCAATGATGGCAACAACAGCGATGCAACTTGCAATTGATGCTTTTGGACCTATATCAGACAACGCGGGTGGAATTGCGGAAATGAGTGAATTGCCAAAAGAAGTGCGTATGAGAACAGATATTTTAGATTCTGTAGGCAACACAACGGCAGCCACTGGGAAAGGATTTGCAATTGCTTCGGCTGCATTGACTTCACTGGCTTTGTTTGCGGCGTATGTAACGTTTACAGGAATTGACGGAATCAATATTTTTAAAGCACCCGTTTTAGCAATGTTATTTGTGGGCGGAATGATACCCGTAGTTTTTTCTGCTTTGGCCATGAATTCTGTTGGAAAAGCAGCCATGGATATGGTGTATGAAGTACGCCGCCAGTTCAGAGAAATTCCTGGAATTATGGAAGGAACAGGGAAGCCAGAATACGCCAAATGTGTGGACATTTCGACTAAAGCCGCCTTACGCGAAATGATGCTGCCTGGGGTTTTGACTATAGGTTTTCCAATTGCAATTGTTTTGCTTGGAAAATTAGTTTATGGAGATAATAATCAATTAATTGCCGAAATGCTTGGAGGGTATATGGCTGGAGTAACTGTTTCAGGTGTGCTTTGGGCTGTATTTCAAAACAATGCTGGTGGTGCTTGGGACAATGCTAAAAAATCATTTGAAGCAGGAGTGTTAATCAATGGTGAAATGACCTATAAAGGTTCTGATGCACACAAGGCAGCAGTTACCGGAGATACTGTAGGAGATCCGTTCAAAGATACGTCTGGTCCATCCATGAATATTTTGATTAAGTTGACTTGTTTAATAGGCTTGGTAATTGCTCCAATATTAGGAAATGGAAGTCATACTATTTCTGATAAAGCGGCTTGCTGCGCTTCGACTGAAATGTGCACGTCTATGTCTAAAGAAGAATGTATGGCCAATGGTTGTGTCAGTAAAACGTGTAAATTTATGAATGCAGCAGCAATGCCAAATCATATGATGTCTAAAGAAGTTGCTATCGAAAAAACGAATGTTGATGGAAAAGTAAAAGCTACAATCAAAACAACCATAAACGGGAAAGAAGATATTCAAAGTTTTGAAGGAACTGACGAAGAAGTTCAGGCTAAGATTGATTCTTTGAAATAATATAAAGTCTTGTACATAATAAATGCCTCGCAAATTTTGCGAGGCATTTATTGTTTGAAATTAAAAAATTATTGTTCTAATGCATATTCTCTGATTAAAGTAGAAGCTGGAATATGAAGTGTTTCTGTTAAAACTCTAATTTGTTTAATTGTTAAAGCTCTTTTACGTTTGAAAATTTCAGTAACTCTAGAACGACTGTTTAAAATCACCCCTAAATCAGCATCTGTAAGTCCGTTTTGCTCCATCATGAACTTTATTGCTTCAATAGGATCTGGCTCAGGAATAGGATAATGTATTTGTTCATATTTTTCTATAAGGGTAACTAGAATATCTAATTCATCACCCTCATTCGTGTTTGGTTTAGCATCAAAAAGAATGTTTATTCTCTCTAGAGCTAAATCATAATCTTTTTCTGTTTTTATAGGATTTATTTCCATTTTATAAGTTTTTAATATCTTTCAAATTGTCATATTCAAGATGAGTTCCAATAAACAAAATATAGACAATTTGTGTTACATAATTAATTTTTACGATTAATCGATAATGGTTGCCACAAATATTAAATACGACTTTATTATTTCCAATAAAATCAGCTGAACCAAAAATTGATTTTATAGTATTCGAATTCTCAAAAACTTTCTTATCAAATACCTGATACCAAGCTAATAATTGTTGTTTTGAGTTTGGATATTGCTCCCAAAAATTTTGTAAGGTTCTTTTTGCGATTATTCTCATACGTTATTTTCTACGTCAAAGATAGTTAAAAATTCCCTATTTGGGAAAAGTAATTTTTACCTTTTGATTTATACTTATTGAGATGCGAAACGAATGTAGATTTTTGGAAAACCTCATAAACAATAATGCCCCGCAATTGCGAGGCATTATTGTTTGTATGTATTTTTATTCCGTTATTGCTCCCTCTCCTTCGGAGAGGGTTGGGGAGACGATTTTAAAACAACCCATTCAACTCAGCATCAATGCGATTAAAAATGGTTCCTAAATCTTCTGGATTGTCCACAAAATTGATGTTGTCCACATCGATAATTAATAATTTTCCTTTATCGTAGGTTTGAATCCAGCCTTCATAGCGTTCGTTCAAGCGACTCAAATAGTCAATAGAAATCGAGTTTTCGTATTCGCGACCGCGTTTGTGAATTTGCCCTACTAGATTAGGAATGGAACTTCTTAAATAGATCAATAAGTCCGGTGCTTTAACCGTTGATTCCATTAATTCAAAAAGAGAAGAGTAATTCTGAAAATCGCGATTGGTCATCAAGCCCATTGCATATAAGTTTGGTGCGAAAATATGCGCATCTTCATAAATGGTTCGGTCTTGTATGATCTTTTTACCGCTTTCTCGAATTTGCATGACCTGACGGAACCGACTATTCAAGAAATAAATTTGTAAATTAAAGGACCAGCGCTCCATTTGATGGTAAAAATCATCTAAATAAGGATTGTCTACTACATCTTCATAATGCGGTTCCCACTTAAAATGTTTCGCTAATAAACGTGTCAAAGTTGTTTTTCCAGAACCTATATTTCCTGCTATTGCTATGTGCATTATGGTATTGTGATTTTATAATTTGTAATTCCTGTTGCTGTAAAAATAGATAAAATTTGGTCCTTGTAATAGAATTTTTTAAACGTTTTTTCTGAAATTTCAATTTGAGTTTTGGTTTCTTTTTCTAAATCATGTAAAATCAAAACGGAGTTCTTAGAATACATAAATTGATTTTGATTAATAATGGAAATGGAATCAAAATCAGGAACCTTCCCATTACTGGTTATTTTTCCAAAAATATCACTCATGTACCAGTTGTTTTTAATATCAATCCAATGAAATACATTGAAGTCAGAAACATAATTCTTGATGCTTTCTGTAAAAGGTACCGAAATGGTTTTATAAGTAGCACTTAAATAATCATAAAGTCCCAGCTGCTGATTCATACTGTTGTATACCCAAAGCTGATTTTGAGAGGCTATTCCAATGGCCGTTGCTACGATTGGAATTAGATTTTCTGAAAAATTAATTTTTTGGGTTTCATTCAATTGATTGTCTAAAGTGACAACGGTGTTGAAATTTTCATAAAACAATACAATTTTAAGCGGATTTTGTAGGTCAACTTTAGTGATTTTGCCTAATGAAACATTTTTATATTCTAAAGTTTCTCTTTTATTTATCTTAGAAAAAACATTGTTATTAATGGTGTAATAAAAACCAAAAGAATCGTATCCTAAAAAGGCATCTCCATTAAAACGAATAGAGTCCATTCTTACAACCGTTGGATTTTGTGTTTGACCAAAAACCACTGAAAAAGAAGCGATAAAAAGTAAAAGTACTAATTTCTTCATAAAAGCGAAATTACGATTAAACCAAATATAATTAGGAGAGTCTTATTGTTATTTAACATAATACTTGTAACAAAAATAGCATTTTTCAGTCTTATTTATCAAAATCCAATAGTTATGTATAAAGTAATTTTCACATTAGTATTAGCAGTCGCATCATTCATGGGACTTCATGCTCAGGAATTTCAAGGAATGGCGGTTTATGAATCGAAAACGAGTACTTCCGATTTTAAAACTCGAATGGAGGGGAACAAAAATATGACTCCAGATATGCAAAAAATGATTGAAGAAAGAATGAAGAAAATGTTTGAAAAAACGTTTATTCTTAATTTTAATAAATCGGCATCAATTTACAAAGAAGAAGAAAAACTTGACGCTACCGCACAAGCTGGTGGTGGAATGCGAATGATGAGTTCGATGACTGGCGGTGGCGGAACCTATTACAAAAACGTAAAAGAGAAATCCTATACTATTGATAAAGAGTTTATGGGAAAAGAGTTTCTTATAAAGGATTCATTACCCAATTTACAATGGAAGATGGAAGGGGAGACCAGAGTGATTGGTGGTTACACGTGTTACAAAGCAACGGCTGTAAAAGCGCCAAGTGCAACTGACTTTAGAAACTTTAGACCTAAAAGAGAAGAGGCCAAGAAAGAGGAAGACAAAAAAGAATCAGACAAGCCTGCTGCTGAGAAGAAAACTAATTTCCTAGATGCTGTAGAATTGCCAAAAGAAATTACGATTACGGCATGGTATACACCAGAAATCCCCGTAAATCAAGGTCCAGAAGGATATTGGGGATTGCCGGGATTGATTTTGGAAGTGAATGATGGTAAAACAATTATTTTGTGTTCTAAAGTCGTTTTAAATCCCAAAGAAAAAGGAGAAATAAAACCTTCAACTAAAGGTAAAGTAATTTCTCAAAAAGAATATGACGAAGCTGTAGTAAAAAAAATGGAAGAGTTTAGGGAAATGAACCAAGCACGTGGTGGAAATGGCGGTATGCAAATTCGTTTTGGAGGGTAACCTTATTTTAACAAATTAATTTACAGCCTTGACCACGAACATTAATAATTTGAATGTTGGGATCAAGGCTTAATTTTTTTCTCAACTTTGTAATAAAAACATCCATACTTCTACCAGTAAAAAAATCATCATTTCCCCAAATTTTATTTAAAATTAAAGAACGGTTAACTATTTTGTTTTTATTTTCAGATAGTAAGTCTAATAGGACAGCTTCGCGATGGGTTAATGAGATTATTGCTTCAGAACAATGTAAGGTTTGTTTAGTAAGATTAAAAACATAGTTGCCAATTAGAATGTTTTCGTCGTTTTTAAGATTAATTTTTCTTCCAAGAAGAGAGTGGATTCTAACAATTAGTTCTTCCATGCTAAAAGGTTTTTTTAGGTAGTCATTGCCACCAAAATTAAATCCATCAACTACATCTTGAGTTTGTGATTTAGCAGTGAGAAAAACTATGGGAATCTTATTATCTAATTTTCGAATATCTTTCGCTACTGAAAATCCATCTTTCTTTGGCATCATGACATCCAAAACTACTAGCTCTATTTTTTCATTTTTAAAAGCATCAAAAGCTTCTTCGCCGTCTTTACAGAGAATAACCTCAAAATTTCTAGTTTCTAAACTTTCCTTAATGATTTGTGCTAAGGCTGGTTCGTCTTCGGCTAGTATTATTCTTATTTTTTTAGACATTCGCTAGTGTGATTTTAAAAATGTTTTTTGAATTCACGATTAGCTCAAGTGTTCCTTGATGTTTTTCTATAATTTTTTGCGAATAATATAAGCCTATGCCAAAGCCTTTCACATCATGGATATTCCCTTTTGGAATTCTATAAAACTTTTCGAAAATCTTTTCACGTTGATTTCTATCAATCTCAATTCCATTGTCTTGTACTGTTATTTCTATCTTTTTTTGGTCTAATTTTAATCTAACTTCAATTTGATTTCCGCCATATTTTAGAGCGTTATCAATTAGATTTGAAATTGCATTTTCAAAATGAAATGCATCCACATTCATTATTAGTTCCTTATAATTCGAACGAAAAGAGATGGTTTTGGTAGAGGTATTCAATAGGTGTTTCTCAATATTAGTTTCCAATAATTGAACTATATTCAGCGGTTCTTTGTTTATGGTAAGCTTGTCAGATTCTAACGAGGCAGTTTCCAAAAGTTTCTCAACCATATTTGCTAACTTTTCTAATTGGTGGTTTGCTATGTCTAAGTAACGATTAGTTTTTTTGGGATCATTATTGGAATTAAAATTCTTGATTCCATCTATCGCTGAAGAAATAGTGGTAATAGGCGTTTTGAACTCGTGGGTAATATTGCTAATTAAATCGTTTTTGATTTCATCAATCTTTTTTTGACGGTTTATAATTTTCAATAGATAAAATAAACATCCAATAATAGAAAGCGATAACAGTAACGAAAGAATTATTTCAATCATGCTTCTTTTTACAAGTAGTTCTATAGGTTCAGAAAATGAAATTTTCAATTTTTCATTAACAGGAAGATTAGCTGATTTTGAGAAAGTAGAAAGTGGTAATTCAGCCGATTTGATTGATGTGTCTTTTTCAAATTTATCAAAAAGAGTATCTCTTTTAAAATGTTCTATAGTATAATTAACAATAATTTTTTTTCGAGAAAGTTCGTTATCTAAAGCTTTATTTAATTTCTTAAAAGAAATAGAGTCTTTAACCATAGAGATTACAATTCTACTTCTAGAACCTCTTATTTTTAAGAGGCTATCTGTTGCACTTTTTCCTCGTAATACCACTACAGAGGAATTCCTCTTGGATATAGGTTTAACAGTAGCAATTATTTTTTTATTGTTTTCTTTCTGGTTTTTAATGATTTTCGAATCCGATTTTATAGAATTAATTGTTTCTGAACGAGAACTTATTTTGGATTTTACTGAATCAAATTTTGAAATTTTAAGCTGCTCTTTTTTTGCTTTATAGTTTTTAAAAACCGTGTCAAGTTTTAAGTCATCCATAAATTGCTCATCAGAAACGGAATCATCTCGGTTTACAAAACCGATATAATTTTCTTTTGATTCTTCGATATAATAAAATTCACTACTATTGTCAAAAGCAATTTGTACATCATTAATCAATCTTTGCTTATTTTCCTTGTAGTTTTTAATATTCCAATATACCTGTAAGCCGATGGTTGCCAAAATGGTAATGCTTATAAAAATAATAATTGAGGTATAGTTTTTCACTTTCATTTTTCAAATATAAGAACTAAATGGTTTTAAATGGAGCCGTTAACAATCGTTAACTTTGATTAACTATTATTGTGGTTATTTAGAACTTAATTTGTCAAATATCTTAAAAACTATAAAATGAAAAATGTATTAAAGTTGATTTATTTGACTGTAATTTTTAACACTGTCAATTTGACTATTGCTCAGGATTTTAGTGGTAAAGCGATTTATCAATCTAAAATTAAATTAGAGAGAAATGACGGTGAGATCAAGTCGTCTGGCAATGTTGAGTTTGATGAGCTATTTCAAAATGAATTGGAAAAAGTTTCACGAAAAACTTATTCGTTAACTTTTAATAAAATGGAATCTGTATTTGAAGAAGAACAAAAGCTTGAGCCAATAAGGAAAAGTGACAGCGGAATGACTATTTCTATTTCACGTGGAGGGAAAAAATACATGGATAGGAAGGTGAAAAAACAAATTTTTGAAGAGGAGATTTTTGAAAAAGAATATCTTATTACGGATGAATTAAAAAATTGGGATTGGCAGTTAAAAAAAGAAACTAAAAAAATTGGGGAATACTTTTGCTATAAGGCTGTGACTATAATTAAGATTTCTACTGCTCAAAAAGAAGAGTATCAGGATTATTTAAAGAATAAATTTAATCTGAGAACAAATTTATTTCCAATGAACGAGCCCAAAGATAAAATTGTTAGTGCTTGGTATACATTAGAAATCCCGGTTAATCATGGGCCAGGTAAATATTCAGGCCTGCCAGGTTTAATTTTGGAATTAAATGATGGAGAAGTTACTTTTCTATGTAATAAAGTGGTTTTAAATAGTGAGGCTAAAGTGAAAATTAAAGCTCCACATACAGGAAAAGTTTTAACTCAAAAAGAATTCGACAAAGAACAAAAAATTAAAATGGATAGCATGAAAGATAAGAATGGCAATATCATTTATAGAACCTTCACAAATTAGTCGTTTTGTAACAAATTAAACCTTTTCATGACTAATGTGTCATACTCAAAAACCAACTCAGTGAAAAAGCTATACCTTTTTTTATTTTTCTGTATTACCTCAATTACTTACGCACAAAACATTCGTTTAGAAGGTGTAATCCAAGATATAGGTAAATCGCCTTTAGAAATGGCTAATGTTATGGCGGTCAATCAAGCTACCAAAGCTATGGATGGCTATGCCATTACTACGGATAAAGGGAAGTATGTTTTGAACTTAAAGCCCAATACTGCTTATGTGATTAAGTTGAGTTACCTTGGAATGCAAAATAAAGAAGTCACTGTGACAACGCGATCAGAAAACATGGTGCAAAATATTACGATGGAATCTGGCGGGATTGAATTAGATGGCGTCGAAATTGTGCGCGAAATGCCCGTTTCTATAAAAGGCGATACCATTGTTTATAATGCCGATTCATTTAAAACAGGTGAAGAGCGAAAGCTAGAAGATGTTTTTAAGAAATTGCCTGGATTTGAAGTAATGGCGGATGGTCAAGTACAAGTAGAGGGTAAAAAAGTGGCTAAACTATTTGTTAACGGAAAGCCATTTATGGAGGGAGATACCAAATTAGGCTCAAAAAATATACCTTCGGATGCTGTAGATAAAATTCAAGTGATGCGCAATTTCAATGAGGTGTCTCAAATGAAAGGCCTTGAGAACAATAACGATGATATTGCGCTAAATATAAAACTTAAAAAAGGAAAAGATAAATTTTGGTTTGGTGATGTAAGCGGTGGTTTAGCGAATGACAAAGGCTATATTTTTAATCCAAAATTATTTTATTATTCCCCAAAGACGAGTATCAACTCCATTGTAAATTTGAATACTATTGGAGAAGTCTCCTTAACTTCTGCTGATTTTTTCAGGATAACCGGTGGTGCTAGGAATACAATTGGTAGAAGTGGAACTACATTGAACTTAAATCGAAATTTCTTTGGACTTTCTGGTGGCGATAATGTTGCCAAGGCCAGCGATAAATTTGGTGCTTTAAATTTGAATCATTCCGTTTCTAAAAAATGGACTTTATCTGGTTTTGCGGCCTATTCTGCTACATTTAATCAGTCTATTACAAATTCTGAAAGAGGTATTTTTGAACCTAATACCACAAATATAGCGACCTTAGAAAATAGAAAAAATAAAACGGATTCTAAAAACAATGCATTTATTGCCAAATTCGGGTCTAAGTACAAAGCAAATGATAACTTTCAATTGGATTATGATGCGTTCTTTAGAAAAAATGATCAACAGGATGTGGATAATAGCCAAACGGATTTTAGTTCGATGAACAATGGTTCAATGGTGTCAAATTCTAATACGGTTATTGCTTTTCAGAAACAAGCTCCGGTATCATTCAATCAGAGTCTTAATTTATTCTACACGCAAAATCCAAAAAGTACTTGGGTGCTCGAGATGCAGCATCAATATGAGGATGAAGATCCTTTTTATAATCCGCAGCTATCTGTTAATCCCTATCAAAATAGTACCTCGCAAGATCCGAATGATCCAAGTGCTGTTTTTGTAAATGAAAACACTTTAAATATAGAACAGTCAAGGTTTGTTAAAACCAATAAATTAGATGCTAAAGTCGATTATTACTATCAAATTTCAAACAAAAGTATACTGAATCTAACGGCAGGAAATACAAATGCTTTCCAAACCTATAATTCAAGTATTTTACAAATTTTAGAAGACAATTCTGTTAATCCTGTAGAACAAGCTGCCTATAACAATGATGTTCGCTATACTTTTAATGATGTGTTTTTAGGGGTACATTATAAATTTATTGTGGGTAAGTTTACTTTTAATCCAGGTTTTTCAATTCATCAATACAACACAAACAATCAGCAGTTTGCTAATCCGTTTCAATTGAATTTTACTCGTTTTTTACCGGATATGTTTGCGCGTTGGGACTTGAAAAAATCTGAAAATGTAACGTATAATTTTACTGTAAGAAACGGATTCAATGATGTAAACTCGTTAGTGGAAGGTAATATTTTTACTAATTTCAACAGCATTGCAAGAGGTAATGCACAACTGGAAAATTCTCTTGTTACTTCGCATAGATTGAATTATTCCAAATATAATTTATACAACTTCACGACAATTTTTGGTAATATTGCGTATACGACTACAAAAAATCCAGTGGTAAATGGGATTTCATTCCAAAGTATTTATTCTACGTCAGACCGTTTAAATTTAGATGCAGAAAATGAAAGTGTAAACGGAAATTTATTTTACTCCAAAAGTTTTCAAAAGTATTACAAAGCAACAGCTGGTATTAATGCCAGTTGGAACAAAAATTTTGTTTTAAACCGAAGCGTAGTTAATGGCAATACACAGGAATTCATTCAAGGAATTGAAAATGTAACTCATGGCTATAACATTGCTTTGGCAACACAATTTAAGAAATATCCCAACATTGATTTAGGGTACCGAATTAATTTTTCAGAGCAAGCCTCTACTCGTTTCACAACGCAAACGCCAAGTGTTAAGCTAAATTATTATTTCTTAAACGGGTTGAATATCAATTGGGATTATTCGTTTAATCGCTTTAAAAATGAAAGTACTGGAGTGGCCAATAATTTTAAAATTATGACGGCGAGTCTAAATTATATCAAAAAAGACTCAAAATTTGAATACAGAATTCAGGCTAATAATCTTCTCGATACAAGATCAAGATTGAATAATACGTTTAGCGTGAATGGTTTCAATGCCAATGAAAACATTATTTTGCCCCGATTCGTAACGTTTATTTTAAAGTATAATATTTAATAAAACAGAAAGGGGATTTTGACTGAACAAAATCCCCTTTTTTATTTAAGACAGTATTTTTAGATTACAATCCAAAAGCAGTTTTAACTTGGTCAACGAAATCTAGTTTTTCCCAAGTAAACAAATCAACGGTCACGGTTTTTGTTAATCCTCCTGGAGCAGTAAAAGTTTTAGTAACCGTTTCTGGAGTACGTCCCATGTGCCCGTAAGCAGCAGTTTCGCTGTAGATTGGGTTTCTTAACTTTAAGCGTTGCTCAATAAAGTAAGGACGCATATCAAAAATAGCTTCTACTTTTTTGGCGATTTCACCATTGGTCAAATTCACTTTTGAAGTTCCATACGTATCAATAAAAATACCCATTGGTTTAGCCACACCAATTGCATACGAAACTTGTACTAAGATCTCATCAGCAACACCCGCTGCAACTAAGTTTTTAGCGATATGACGTGTAGCATACGCCGCACTTCTATCTACTTTACTTGGATCTTTTCCTGAGAATGCACCACCACCGTGAGCACCTTTTCCACCGTAAGTATCCACAATGATTTTTCTTCCTGTCAATCCAGTATCTCCGTGTGGTCCACCAATTACGAATTTTCCAGTTGGATTAATATGGTATTGAATAGCATCATTAAACAAATGAGCGTGAGCTGGATTTTTTGCAATGATTCTTGGAATCAATATTTCAACAAGATCTTTTTTGATTTTTGCAAGCATTGTTGCTTCTTCATCAAAATCATCATGTTGTGTAGAGATTACAATAGCATCAATACGAGTTGGTTTGTTGTCATCGCTGTATTCTAAAGTTACTTGAGATTTAGCATCTGGACGTAAATACGTTATTTCGTTATTTTCACGTCTTAAAATCGCTAACTCTTGTAATAATTTATGAGACAAATCAAGTGCCAATGGCATGTAATTCTCGGTTTCATTCGTTGCGTAACCAAACATCATTCCTTGGTCACCAGCTCCTTGTTCTTCAGGATTTGCTCTGTCAACACCTTGATTAATGTCAGCAGATTGTTCGTGAATAGCAGAAAGGATTCCACAAGAATTGGCTTCAAACATGTATTCGCTTTTAGTGTAACCAATTTTTCGGATTACTTCACGAGCGATATGTTGTACATCTAAATAGGTATTTGATTTTACTTCACCAGCCAAAATTACTTGACCAGTTGTTACTAAAGTTTCACAAGCTACTTTTGAATCAGCATCAAATGCCAAAAAATTATCAATTAATGCGTCCGAAATTTGATCTGCAATTTTGTCTGGATGTCCTTCGCTTACAGATTCTGACGTAAATAAATAGGCCATAATTATTATTATTTTTAAATTAAGCGAGGAAAAATAATTGCTGAAAAGGACTAAAGGAGAGTTTCTGCTTTAGCATTTTTTCTACTGAAAAATTTTCAGTATTCACAATGAATTGATTTCATTATGAAGAGGTTGCAATCAGTTCAAATTTTTCCTCTTGTATTCGGGTGCAAAGGTATGAAACCATTTTGAATTGTAAATTAATCTTTTGTATTTTTTAATTTAAATAAAAGTTAATTTAACATATCCTACTTAGTCTATAGGGAAGTAGAAATAAATTGATTTTTATTTGGTGGTGTCAATTAAAGTTTGCAAATTTGTTTCATCAAAAAGAAAAAAATGAAATTTATCGCTGTCAATATGTGTTTTATGATGCCGGAGTTTTCCGCAGAGTGCGCTGTTGTATAGTTTTAAAACGTAAATTATATAGATAAGGCCTCTGCTATTAGCAGGGGTTTTTTTATGGAATAAATGGCCTCAGTGAATTTTTATTTCGAAAATTAATAACGGCAGTAGAAAGGAAGCGTAAAGAGTAACTATTAGTAACAAAAACAACCAATTAATCTTAAAAATTAAACCTTATGAGCACACAGAAATTTGCAACAAACGCATTACACGCGGGACACGACGTAACAAAAAACGCAGGAACCAGAGCTGTTCCTATTTATCAAACAAGCTCTTATGTTTTTAATAATTCGGATCATGCCGCTAATCTTTTTGGCCTTGCGGAGCCCGGATTTATTTACACAAGATTAAATAATCCTACAAATGATATACTGGAACAGCGCTTAGCCATCCTAGAAGGTGGAATTGGTGCAGTAGTTACAGCTTCTGGAACGGCAGCCATTGCTACTACATTACTAGTACTGTTAAAAGCTGGCGATCACATTGTAGCTTCAAATAGTTTGTATGGCGGCACCTATAATTTATTAAAAGTTACGTTGCCTCGGTTAGGTATTACCACCACATTTGTAGATCCATCTGATGCCGCTAATTTTAAAAATGCAGTTCAAGAAAATACCAGAGCAATTTTTGTGGAATCTTTGGGAAATCCAAAATTAGATGTTTTGGATTTAAAAGCGATTTCGGTTGAGGCCAAAGCAGCTCAAGTGCCATTAATTGTAGATAATACTGTTGCTTCGCCTTACTTATTAAATCCTATCCAATACGGCGCTGATATTGTTATTCATTCTTTGACAAAATACATTACTGGAAACGGAACTTCGCTTGGAGGAGTAGTTATTGATGCAGGAAATTTTGATTGGACCAATGGAAAGTTCCCAGAATTCACGGAGCCGTCTGCAGGTTATCACGGATTAGTGTATCACGAGGCGTTAGGAAATGCGGCTTTTATTGCTAAAGTTCGAATTGAAGGATTGCGTGATTACGGCGCTGCACTGAGTCCGTTTAATGCATTTCAGATCATTCAAGGATTAGAAACCTTACCAATAAGAATTCAGAGACACAGTGAAAATGCCTTGGCTCTCGCGCAGTGGTTGGAAACTCAGGAAGCGGTTGCATGGGTCAATTATCCAGGATTGAAATCCAATAAATATTATGCTTTAGCGCAACACTATTTGCCAAAAGGGCAAAGTGGCGTGGTTACTTTTGGTTTGCATGGTGGCTTTGAAGCAGCCAAAAAAGTCGCCGATGAAACAAAATTATTCTCACTTTTGGCTAATATTGGTGACACTAAATCATTAATTATTCATCCCGCCAGTACAACGCACCAACAATTATCTGAGGAAGAACAAGTTGCCACGGGAGTTTCTAAGGATTTAATTCGTCTTTCTGTTGGTTTAGAAGATATAGAAGATTTAAAAACAGATTTGAGAGTCGTTTTTGAAAGTATAAAGAAAGGGCAACTGGCATAAAGTTTCCTATTTGGCTACTAAAAACCGAGTGGATATAATACCAGTTTGAATCCAAATATTTTACTGCTTTTTATTTGGAAATTCCGAAAATAATTCGCATATTTGATTTTTAAAATAAAAAAAATGAAATTTAATATTTGCAATACGTTCAAAGTCGCACAGGATAATTCCTGCGGGTCGCTTATTGCATAATTTTTAAATCAAATTATATAGCAAAAGCTTCCCAGATAACGGGAAGCTTTTTTTTTGAAGACTAAAAGACTAATTTTTACAGAAAGAGAAGCATACATGATTAATTTAAAATTTCAGTACACGATTAAAGTAACAGCCAATAAGATGACAACGGTCCAAGCTATGATGTTTCTTTATGTCTGTTGATTCCAAAAGTATAAGTTCATAACACAACTTAAAACCCTTTTGGATATGGATCTAAAAGGGTTTTTTGTTTCTAAAATTAATTTTAAAAATAAGTAGCGATCACAAATGAGTTTAATAACCTAACACCTAAAATTATGAGTACAACTAAGTATTTTCCGAAAACTTTCGATTTATTAAAAAGGATTGACCTAACACCTAAAAAAGAGAAGGAGAACGTTTCTAAAAACGAACTGATTCATCCTAGGTTTGAAGTTTCAAAGAACGATCCTCTGGCGCAAAAGTCCGTGCCCAATTCATTGCTTTTTCTAATGTATTCACAAGAGAATGAAGCGCTTTTTATTTAAGAAATCCGAATTAATTTTCGGTTTTGAGATTTTCCAGAGAATGTCCAAAATTGTTATTTTGGCGAAGTAATAATACCAAATAGTTTAGAGTCACTTCGTCAAAATAACATTTCTATGTTTATTAGTTTCAGGTTTTTATTTAAACCAAACAAAAAAATCGATTGCGCATAAAAATTTGGTTGTTACAAAAAATAGTGGTTAATTTGCGTCATTAAGTTCACAAACGTATTGAAATGTTATAAAGAAAGGCAGAGGGATTAGACCTGATGAAGCCTTAGCAACCCTTCGATTTATCGAAGAAGGTGCTGCATTCTACCACGCCAAACGTGGAAAGATAACACTAAGAATTTGTCTAGATAACTCCTAGCTTTCTTTCTAATATTTCCAAACACAGGTCAAAAATCATAAAAGATTTGCAATTGGAAAATAAACCAACATCTATTACATTACAAAATTTTACCACCGAAAGTGGCGCTTTTTATGCTACCTTAAACTTAAGTTTTCAAGTTTTTGGACCAGCTTTGCTCAGCGCTCCAATCGTTTTGGTAAATCATGCTTTAACTGGAAATTCACAAGTTCTCGGAGAAAACGGTTGGTGGAATGATCTAATTGGAGAACACAAAACTATAGATACTACAAAATATACAATTCTCGCGTTTAATGTTCCCGGAAATGGATTTGATGGTTTTAGTATCGAAAATTATTCGGATTTTAATGCAAGAGATATTGCCAGAATTTTTATTGAAGGGATTCGGTTTCTTGAAATTAAAAAACTGTATGCGATTATTGGAGGTTCTGTTGGCGGAGGAATCGCTTGGGAAATGGTTGCATTGGAACCAAAAATCACACAACATTTAATTCCTATTGCAACCGATTGGAAATCGACGGATTGGCTTATCGCCAATTGCTTTTTGCAAGAACAAATTTTGAAAAATTCTTCGAAACCTATTGAAGATGCTCGAACTCATGCTATGTTGTGTTATCGAACTCCGGAATCTTTTGCTGCAAAATTTCAGCGAACTATTAATGAGGAATTAGCCATTTTTAATGTAGAAAGCTGGTTGTTACATCATGGCGAAAAATTACAGAAACGTTTTCAAATTTCGTCGTACAAAATGATGAATCAGTTGTTAAAGACGATTGATATTACCAGAAACAGCGCTTCATTCGAAGAAATAACATCTCGAATTGAAGCTGATATTCATATTATTGGAATCAATTCAGACTTGTTTTTTACGGCTAATGAAAATAAAGCAACTTACGAGGAATTAAAAAAATATAAAAATAAGGTTAGTTATCAGGAAATTGTTTCCATTCACGGACACGATGCTTTTTTGATAGAATACAAACAATTACACAATTTGCTTCAGGATATATTCTAAGCCAAAAACACTACACAATGAAAATATTAAAATTTGGAGGTAAATCGTTATCGAATGGCGACGGAATAAATAAAGTGGTCGCGATTATTACCGATAAAGTAAATCAAGGAGAAGAAATTGCGATTGTAGTTTCGGCAAGAGGAAATGCTACGGATGAATTGGAAGACATTTTAAGTGTTGCTGCAAAGAATGGTGATTATAAACCGTTATTTGAGGATTTTAAAAGATACCAACAAGACGATTATCTAGACGTTGATTTATCAGAGGAATTTACAGTTTTAGAAAAATTATTCGAAGGCGTAAGTCTGATTGGTGATTTTAGCAATAAAATAAAAGATCAGATTTTATCAAAAGGAGAATTGCTTTCGGCAAAATTACTGACGTCTATTTTGGTTGAAAATGGAATAAATGCCCGTTTTGCCGATACCAGAGAATTGATAAAAACCGATTCAAAATTTGGTGATGCACAACCTTTGGAACAAATTTCGAAGAAAAATGTCATTAATTATTTCAAACAAAATAACGGGACAACCGTAAATATTGTTACCGGGTTCATTGGTTCTAATACCAATAATGACACGACCACTTTAGGAAGAAACGGCAGTAATTACACCGCTTCCTTAATTGCTAATTATTTAGATGCAGAAGAATTACAGAACTACACGCACGTAGACGGAATTTATACCGCAAATCCGGATTTAGTACTTGATGCCAAGAAAATTGATCATTTGTCATTTAATGAAGCCAATGAAATAGCCAATTTCGGCGCCACTATTCTGCATGCCAAAACGATTATTCCTTTATTGGAAAAAAACATTCCACTTCGTATTTTGAACACCTTCAATCATGAAAATAAAGGAACATTAATCACTTCCAGTTCAAATAAAGAAGGAATTAAAACGCTTTCCGTGCTTGAAAATGTATCATTAGTAAATCTGGAAGGAAGAGGATTGCTAGGAAAAACCGGTGTTGATGCCCGTATTTTCAGAGTGATGGGCGACAATGATATTAGCGTAAGCATTATTTCTCAAGGTTCATCAGAAAGAGGAATTGGTTTAGTCGTAGCTGCTGACAAAGCGACGAAAGCCATGATTGAATTGGAGAAAGAATTCGAGAATGATTTTTATTCGAAAGATGTCAATAAAATCACGGTCACTGATGATGTTTCGGTAATTTCTATTATTGGCCAGGATTTGAGTACGTTTCACAAGCCCTACACGGCGTTGATAAAAAATAAAATTGTCCCAATACTTTTCAATAATACCGTTACGGGTAAAAACGTGAGTTTGGTTGTAAAAA
Organism: Flavobacterium sp. CG_9.1; assembly: GCF_015751645.1. Classification (NCBI taxonomy): domain Bacteria; kingdom Pseudomonadati; phylum Bacteroidota; class Flavobacteriia; order Flavobacteriales; family Flavobacteriaceae; genus Flavobacterium; species Flavobacterium sp. CG_9.1. The sequence goes on along the minus strand of NZ_JADOVC010000018.1, from coordinate 59,450 downwards.
AATCGCAACTGAACAAAGCTTTAAACGTGATTCACGGGGAGATTTTTGGTGTTGCAAAGAAAATCAATATTGCTGTTTTCGGGCATGGATTGGTAGGAGGAACGCTGATCAATCAAATATTAGAATCGGCAGCAGCTATTGAAAAACGGAAAGACATTAAGTTGAATGTTTTTGCTATTGCTAATTCTAGTAATGTGCTTTTAAACAAAAATGGTGTTACGCCAAACTGGAAAAACGAAATACAAAATAATGGTTTTTCCTATACAATAAATGACATAATCGGGTATGCCAATGAGCATCATTTAGAGAATTTGATTGCCATAGATAATACCGCAAGTTCTGAATTTGTTGAAAATTATGTTACTTTGATAGAAAGTAGTTTCGATTTAATTTCATCTAATAAAGTAGCCAATACCTTAAGTTATAATTTTTATAAAAAATTGCGAAAAGTCCTTGCTGACAATCAAAAAAGTTATCTTTATGAAACGAATGTTGGAGCAGGATTACCGTTGATTGATACCATTAAATTATTGCACCTGTCAGGTGAAAACATCACGAAAATCAAAGGCGTTTTCTCAGGAACTTTGAGTTATTTATTCAATAATTTTTCTGCAAAAGACGCTCCTTTTAGTGAAATATTAAAGGAAGCTATTGCTAACGGATACACAGAACCAGACCCAAGAGAAGATTTGTGTGGGAACGATGTAGGTCGAAAATTGTTGATTTTGGCTAGAGAATTAGACTTGCAAAATGAGTTTGAAGAAATTGCTATTCAAAATCTGATTCCAGAACATTTACGTGAAGGAGATGTTTCTGATTTCTTGAATAAATTGACAGAATTTGATCCCATTTATGCTAAAATAAAAGCGGATCAAAAACCGAATCACGTGTTGCGTTACATTGGGGAATTGTCAGGTGATTTGCAAAATGATAAAGGAAACCTAGAAGTAAAATTAGTTTCTGTACCATCAGATACAGCGCTAGGTGGTTTAAAAGGTTCTGATTCTTTCTTCGAAATTTACACTGAATCCTACGGCGATAGACCCATTGTGATTCAAGGAGCAGGCGCAGGATCAGCGGTAACAGCAAGAGGCGTTTTTGGAGATATTTTGAGATTATCGGATAAAGGGTAAAAATAGTGTTCAGTGATCAGTTTTGAGTGTTCAGTAAGAAAAAGCAATTGATATGAATGTCATTTTTATTATAATTGGAATGAATATTTCAATTCTGTTTTTGTTTGACAAAAGTAAATTAGATAATAAAGAATGCTTTCTTAAACTATTAATTTTAAATGTAATATTATTTTTAATTGCTTCGATAAGTGTGTTGATTGGTTTGGGAAAGAATACAGCCATTAACTCATTATTTGTGCCAATGATTGCACAGCTTGTTTATTATGTTTTAAGCAAATTATTTTATTTAAAACATAAAAGAAACAGTGTTGATACTTACTGGACAATGGATAGAGCACTATTTTTGGACGGTCGGTTCAATGGTATGTTCTGGCTTATTTCAATATTACTTTTTCTATTCGTGTCGTAATATAATATAAATTATTAAAAAAAGGGACTGCCTCCAGTCTTGGCTCCCTCTTCGCCGCGGCGAAAGGGTTGGGGAGGGGAATATATGAAAATAACATTAGACAGAGTAAACGACAATTTTCATTTCGAATTAAAAAACGAAAGAGGACATCTAGTTAACGTAGATAGCCGACCAGAATTTGGTGGAAACGATATGGGTGCAAGTCCAATGGAATTAGTATTGATGGGAGTTGCGGGGTGCAGCGCCATTGACATGATTTCGATTTTGAAGAAACAGCGTCAGGAAATCACTTCTTTCAAAGCTGAGGTTGAGGGCGAGCGTGTACAAGTTGGAGAAGCAAAACCTTTTAAAAATATCCATGTGGTTTTTTATTTAGAAGGTGACATCAAGGAAGACAAAGCCGCAAAAGCCGCACAACTTTCTTTTGAAAAATATTGCTCGGTTTCTAAAACATTAGAACCAACCGCAACAATACATTACAAGGTAGTTTTGAATAATAAACCATTGTAGTTTAAGCAAAGTGTTTGGATTTTATGTTCCAACAACTTTAAACCTTAAACTTTAAACTAAAAAAGAATGAACGAAGAAGAATTTGGGTTTGAAACCCAAGCCATCCGCACCCAATTAGAAAGAACACAATTTCAGGAGCATTCTGTTCCATTGTATTTATCATCCAGTTTTGTTTTTGAAGATGCCGAAGACATGCGTGCTTCATTTACGGAAGAAAAAGAAAGAAATATTTACAGCCGTTTTAGTAATCCTAATACAACTGAGTTTGTAGAGAAAATTTGTAAAATGGAAGGCGCCAAAGCGGGATATGCTTTTGCAACCGGAATGGCAGCCGTATATTCTACTTTTGCAGCGTTGTTAAATGCTGGCGATCACATCGTTTCTGCAAGCAGTGTTTTTGGTTCAACGCATGCGTTGTTTAAGACGTATTTTCCAAAGTGGAATATTCAAACTTCCTATTTTGATATTAATAAGCCAGAAACAATAGAGGGTTTGATAAAACCAAACACTAAAATTCTATATGCCGAGTCTCCCACGAATCCTGCAGTGGATATTATTGATTTGGAGTTATTAGGAGCGATTGCTGAAAAACACAATTTAATCCTTGTGATTGACAACTGTTTTGCAACGCCCTATATCCAGCAACCTATAAAGTGGGGAGCCCATCTAGTTATTCATTCTGCCACAAAACTAATTGATGGTCAAGGACGTGTTTTGGGTGGTGTAACCGTTGGACAGGAAGATTTAATTCGTCAAATCTATTTGTTTGCAAGAAATACAGGACCTGCTTTATCGCCTTTTAATGCTTGGGTTTTATCCAAAAGTTTAGAGACGCTCGCAGTTCGCGTTGAGAAGCATTGCGAAAATGCATTGCTAGTAGCCGAATTTTTAGAAAAAAATCTGAATGTGAATAGCGTAAAATATCCGTTCTTGAAATCGCATCCAAAATATGAAATCGCCAAAAAGCAAATGTTACTAGGCGGTAATATTATTGCTTTTGAAATCAAAGGCGGGCTAGAAGCAGGAAGAGCATTTTTGGATAAAATAAAACTCTGTTCCCTTTCGGCAAATATTGGAGATACCAGAACTATTGTTACGCATCCAGCATCCACAACTCATAGCAAATTATCAGTGGATGAACGGTTAGCGGTAAGTATTATTGATGGTTTGGTGCGAGTTTCAGTAGGATTAGAAACCGTGAAAGATGTTATTGCTGATTTGGAACAGGCGCTTTCGTAAGATTTTAGATTGATGATTAGTGATTTTAGATTTCGAGTCGGATAATAATCGTTAATCATCAGTCACTATTCTTCATTCAAAAAGTATATTTTTGTTGTTACAATATTAAATACGTTTTGATTTCAAATTAATTTTCAATCTGAAATTAAAAAATCGTTAATCTTCAATCTTATATTTTTTTAACATGCTTTCAAAGAAAACAAAATACGGAATAAAAGCGTTGACTTTTTTGGCTCGCCAAGAAGATCAAACCCCAGTAGCAATTGCTGATATTGCCAAAAGTGAAACTATTTCGTTGAAATTTTTAGAAAGCATATTGTTGTTACTGCGTCACTCCGGATTTTTGGGTGCTAAGAAAGGAAAAGGGGGTGGCTATTACTTGATAAAAGAACCAAAGGATATCAATATGGCTCATGTCTATCGAATTCTCGAAGGGCCAATTGCACTACTTCCATGCGCTAGCCACAATTTTTATGAGCCTTGTGCTGACTGCTCCGATGAAACCACTTGCGCGGTGCGTAAGCTAATGACTGAAGTGCGTGACAATACGCTCTTGATATTGGAAAACAATACGCTGGCTGATATTGCTTTTTAGATAAATATCACAAAATAAATTTTGTAGTTAAGTTTAAATCTTTACTTTTGCAATATAATCTACTATTCCGATGGGGTAATAGATTAAAATAATAAAAAACAGTTGAATTTGAGAAGCATGAGCAAAGAGAATAAAGAGAATACTGTTGCCGTAAAAATCGAAACATCCTTCAAAGAGCGTCTGTGGGTTGTGATTCCGGTAGTTTTATTAGTTGGATTAATTGCTACACTGGTTTATAATCATCATGCTGAATTTTCTTGGAATGGATTTGTTGCTGGATTCGATACAGATTTTTTAATCTTTTTTTGTATCGGTGTTTTTGCACAATTAGTGGATGGGACATTAGGAATGGGTTATGGAGCGACTTCCACTTCTTTTTTATTGGCGTACGGCGTTCCGCCTGTAGTAAGTAGCACTGGAGTACATGTTGCCGAAATGTTTACTACGGGAGTATCGGCTATTTCGCATCATAAATTTGGAAATATCAATAAAAAATTAGTAAGACACTTGCTGATACCAGGTGTTTTAGGGTCAATCACGGGAGCCTATTTATTGTCAGATGTGATTGATGGGGATGTGATTAAGCCGTTTATTGCTGTTTACATGATTGTATTGGCTTGTATCATTATTAGAAAAGCAATGCAAAAAAATATTATAAAAAAGAAAACCAAACGTTTGGGTATTTTGGCCTCTTTTGGGGGATTTATGGATGCTGTGGGCGGGGGAGGTTGGGGTCCAATTGTGACTTCAACCTTATTAGGACGAGGCAGAAATCCGAGGTACACCATAGGTTCTGTGAATGCCGCTGAATTTGCCGTTTCATTCGCTAGCGGAATCACTTTCATGATTTTTGGGGGAATTGAAGGATGGCAAGTGATAATAGGACTGATTTTAGGAGGCGTTATAGCGGCGCCAATAGCAGCTTTATTAGTCAACAAAATCAAAAGACAACCGATGATGATTTTGGTTGGAATTTTAATTATTGTTTTGAGTTTACGAACATTATCTAAATTATTATAATGAATATAGCAAGTTTAAAGACTTTGTTAAATAGAACTGCAACTTTTTCACTAGAAGAAACACTTGCTTTTTTAGCGAGTGAATGTGAGGATAAAGTAGTTTTTTCCACTTCTTTTGGGCAAGAAGATCAAGTGATTACGGCTATAATTGCGAAGCAAAATTTGCCAATCACCATCTTTACATTAGATACAGGAAGGTTGTTTCAAGAAACATATGATGTTTTTCACAAAACAATGACCAAGTATAAAATAGATATTAAAACCTATTTTCCAGAAGCAACTGCAGTAGAAGAATTATTAAATGAAAAAGGTCCAAACAGTTTTTATGAATCCGTGGAGAATAGAAAAGAATGTTGCTTCATTCGAAAAGTAGCTCCATTGACTAAAGCCTTGAAAGGAAATTCAGTTTGGATCACAGGTTTAAGAGCCGAACAATCCGAAAACAGAAATGATTTAGATCTTTTTGAATACGACAGTAAGTTTGACATAATCAAATTCAACCCTTTGTTAAAATGGACTTTGAAAGAAGTTGAAGATTATTTAGAAGCGAATAATGTACCGCAAAACACCTTACACAAAAAAGGATTTTTTAGTATAGGTTGCGCGCCTTGTACCAGAGCAATAGCTGATGACGAAGATATTAGAGCAGGAAGATGGTGGTGGGAATCCAGTCATAAAGAATGCGGATTGCATCAGAAGTAATTATAAATTATAAATGGTTGTTGAAATCTTTTAATTTTTCAATCCTTTAAATCTTTAAATAAAAAAAATGAGTTCAATAGTAAAAACAAACGCTTTAGAAAGCGAAGCGATATATATATTTAGAGAAGTGATATCTCAATTTGACAAACCAGTATTGCTTTTTTCTGGTGGTAAAGATTCAATTACATTGGTGCGTTTAGCACAAAAAGCATTTTTTCCTGCTAAAATTCCTTTTCCATTGTTGCACGTAGATACGGGACATAATTTTCCTGAAACTGTTGAATTCCGAGACCGATTGGTAAAAGAATTGGGATTAGAGTTAATTGTTCGTAACGTACAAGACGCTATTGACGAAGGGAAAGTGGTAGAAGAATCAGGAAAATATTCTAGCAGAAATAGTTTGCAAACCACAACACTTTTAGATGCTATCGAAGAATTTAAGTTTGATGCGTGTATAGGTGGTGCGCGTCGTGATGAGGAGAAAGCAAGAGCTAAAGAACGTATTTTTTCTGTTCGTGATGATTTTGGTCAATGGGATGAAAAAAACCAACGTCCGGAATTGTTTGATATTTTGAACGGTAAAATTGAAAATGGTCAAAACGTTCGTGTTTTCCCAATTTCGAACTGGACTGAGCTTGATGTTTGGAGTTATATTGAGCAAGAGCAAATCGAAATTCCATCGATTTACTTTTCACACAAACGTAAAGTATTCTTGAGAGACGGTATGATTTGGTCGCATTCTCCATTTGTTTACCAAGAGGAAGACGAAGAAATCGAAGAGCGAATCGTTCGTTTTAGAACCGTTGGAGATATGAGTTGTACTGCAGCAGTCGATTCGTATGCAGCAACGATTCAAGAAGTAGTTGGAGAGATTCGTTCTTCGACTATTTCAGAAAGAGGAGCTAGAATTGATGACAAGCGTTCTGAAGCTGCGATGGAGAAAAGAAAACAACAAGGATACTTTTAGAGAACAGCAATTGAAAGATTTAAGGATTTAAAAATTAAAAGATTTAAGTAACGAAGTTAAACAACTTTAAACCTTAAACTTTAAACCAATAGTAGAATGGAAGTTTTAAAAATAGCAACAGCAGGAAGTGTAGATGACGGAAAGAGTACCTTAATCGGGAGATTATTGTACGATACAAAATCGTTGACTACTGATAAAATTGAAGCAATAGAAAAAAGCAGCAAGCAAAAAGGATACGATTATCTTGATTTTTCATTGGCTACCGACGGTTTGGTTGCAGAGAGAGAACAGGGAATCACGATTGATGTGGCGCATATTTATTTTTCGACAACCAAGAAAAGTTACATTATTGCAGATACTCCAGGTCACGTTGAATATACACGTAACATGGTTACGGGAGCTTCGACTTCGCAGGTTTCAATTATTTTGATTGATGCCCGTAAAGGGGTAATTGAGCAAACGTACCGTCACTTTTTTATCAATAATTTATTGAGAGTAAAAGAAGTGATTGTTGCAGTAAACAAAATGGATTTAGTTGATTATTCAGAAGAGGTATACAACAAAATCAAAGCTGATTTTCAGGCATTGAACAGCAAAAGTTCATTCAAAGAGCAAAACGTAAGTTACATTCCGTTGAGTGCTATCAATGGAGGGAACGTTGCAGATAAATCAGAAAACATGCCTTGGTATAACGGACAAACGGTTTTGGAACATTTAGAAGCTTTAGAACCAGAAGATGTTTTTGAAACAGGAAAAGCACGTTTCCCAGTGCAAACCGTTATCCGACCAAAAACAGAAGAGTATCATGACTTTAGAGGATATGCCGGAAAATTATACGGTAACAATATTAAAGTTGGCGATGCCGTAACGGTTCTTCCTTCTTTAACAGAATCTAAAGTGACCAAGATTCACTTTTTTGACAAACAATTTGATGAAGCGACTGCAGGTTCTTCGATTACTTTGGAACTGGAAAATGATATCAATGTAACAAGAGGTGATATGATTGTAAAATCAGATGAGTTGCCTAAAATTGAAAAAGAAATCAATACAACGATTTGCTGGATGGATAGCAAAAAGTTAGTTGCAGGTACAAAATATTTGGTACAACACAATACCAACAGAGTTTTGGTGAAAATTGAAAGCGTGAAAAACGTAATCGCAACCGATTATTCAGGAGTGACTCCAGCGACTCAATTGAGCATTAATGAAATAGGCGAAGTTACTATTAAATTAAGCAAAGCCTTGTATTTTGATGCTTACAATGACAATAAATCAAACGGCGCTTTTATTTTAATAGACGTTGCTACTAATACCACAGCAGGAGTTGGATTTATAAACTAAATATAACTTTTGCCAAAAACAACACACAGATGGAAAGTTTTAGAACCGAAATAGAAGACCCGATTGTCCAAAAAGACATTATCGATTTAGAAAGAAAAATTGCTTTATTCCGTGATGGAAAAATTGATGATGAGCGTTTCCGTAGCCTTCGTTTGGCTAGAGGAGTGTACGGTCAGCGTCAGGAAGGCGTACAAATGATTCGTATCAAATTGCCTTTTGGTAAAGTGACCAGCGAGCAATTGACGCGTATTACTAAAGTCTCTGACGAATATTCAACAGGACGTTTACACATTACAACGCGTCAGGATATCCAGATTCACTATGTAAGTTTGGACAGAACGCCACAACTTTGGGCTGAACTAGAAAAAGATGATGTTACACTTCGTGAAGCTTGTGGAAACACCGTAAGAAATATTACGGCTAGCGAAACAGCAGGAATCGATTCAGAAGAACTTTTTGATGTGTCGCCTTATGCGCACGCTATGTTTCAGTTTTTCTTGAGAAATCCGGTTTGTCAGGAAATGGGACGTAAATTCAAAATTTCATTTTCGTCTTCTGATAAAGATACGGCATTAAGTTATTTACATGATTTAGGATTTATTCCAAGAATTATAAATGGGGAAAGAGGATTCAAAGTAATGTTAGGTGGAGGATTAGGTTCTCAACCAAGCCATGCCGAATTATTGTCAGAATTTATTCCGGTGAACCAAATTATCCCAACAACTGAAGGTGTCTTGAGAATTTTTGACCGCTTTGGCGAAAGAGCTAAAAGGTTGAAAGCACGTATGAAATTCTTAATCAAAGATATTGGTCGTGATGAATTTTTACGTTTAGTCGATGAAGAGAAACTTGCCTTGTCACACCAAGTAGTTGAAATAGACACAACAGCTTTTGATGGTGCAATTCCAGCTCCTTTATTGGAAGCGCCAAAAGTAGCAATTGAAGACACAGTAGCTTTCGAAGCGTGGAAAAAATCAAATGTAATCGCGCAAAAACAAGAAGGATATTATGCCATTGGAATCAAAGTTTTACTAGGGGATTTTTATACCGATAAAGCTAGAGCATTGGCAGAACTAATAAAAAATTATGCAGCTAATGAGTTGCGTTTTTCTTTGAGACAAGATATTTTGATTCGTCACGTAAAAGAAGAAAATTTACCTTTTTTCTACCAAGAATTAGCCAAATTAGATTTTGTGGCTTTGGGTTATAATACCATTTCAGACATTACAGCTTGTCCGGGTACCGATACCTGTAATTTAGGAATTGCAAGCAGCACCGGAATCGCAGTAGAACTAGAAAGAGTTTTAAAAACAGAATATCCACAATACAGCAACAATCAGGAAATCACGATTAAAATCAGTGGTTGTATGAATGCTTGTGGGCAACATAATATGGCGGAAATTGGTTTTCAAGGAATGTCAATCAATGCTGGAAAATTAGTAGCGCCAGCACTTCAAGTATTATTGGGTGGTGGAAATTTAGGAAACGGATCAGGAAGATTTTCAGATAAGGTGATCAAAATCCCAAGCCGAAGAGGACCTGATGCTTTGCGTTACATTTTAAATGATTTTGAAGCGAATGGAAATGGACAATCATTCTTGAATTATTACGATGCCAAAGGCGAGAAATATTTCTATGAAATGTTGAAACCCTTAGCCGATTTGACGAATCTTACCGAAGCTGATTTTGTAGATTGGGGAAATGCTGATAACTACGTGAAAGCAGTTGGAATAGGAGAATGCGCCGGGGTTGTAATTGATTTAGTAGCTACTTTGTTATTAGAAGCCAAAGATAAATTGACTTTTGCGCAAGAAGCTTTCGAAGAAGGAAAATGGTCTGATGCTATTTATCACGCGTATGCCGGTTTTGTAAATGGATCCAAAGCCTTATTGCTTTCAGAAAACCAAAAAACAAATCATCAAGCTGGAATAATAGATTTATTTGATACTGTTTTTGTGGAAACCAATAAAATCCCATTGCAATCGACTTTAAAAGCTTTAGTATTTCAAATTAAAGATGAGGAACCCTCTAAAGAATTTGCTACAAAATACATTCAAGAAGCCATTGCATTTTTTGATACCATAGAAACATATAGAGCCAAAGACCTTCAAGATGAAAAATAAAATAGAACCTCAAGTTACTTTAGTAGGTGCTGGTCCTGGTGATCCGGATTTACTTACCATCAAAGGTGCAAAAGCATTGGCGGAAGCTAATGTAGTTTTGTATGACGCCCTAGCAAATGAAGAACTATTGTCTTATGCTCCTAAGAAAGCTTTGAGAATATTTGTGGGAAAGCGAAAAGGTTGTCATGAATATACGCAAGACGAGATCAATCAATTGATAGTTGACAATGCACTTACATACGGAAATGTGGTGCGACTAAAAGGAGGTGATCCATTTATTTTTGGTCGTGGAAGTGAAGAAATAGAATTCGTAGAAAGCTTTGGAATTCCTACATTTGTAGTGCCGGGAATTTCATCCTCTATTGCAGTTCCTGCGTCGCAAGGAATTTCGTTGACAAAAAGAGGAGTTTCGGAGAGTTTTTGGGTGATTACAGGGACGACTTCAGCACGAAAATTGTCTTCAGATGTAGTCTTAGCGGCTCAATCAACAGCAACCGTTGTGATTTTGATGGGAATGAGTAAATTGGACCAAATTGTAGCTTTGTTCCAAAAGGAATCTAAAGGAGAAATGCCCGTTGCGATTATTCAAAACGGAACAACTCCACAGGAGAAAGTAGGAATTGGAACGGTGGATACCATTCATAAAATTGTTGCAGAGAAGAATTTAAGTTCTCCAGCTATTATTGTAATCGGAGAAGTAGTAGGTGATGGTAAGAAAAACGTAGCTTTTTATAACGAATTGAAATCGCATCACAATAAGGTCTTGGTCTATGGAAAGGAATGAGTTATATCCAATATTTTTGAAATTACACAATCTCAACACACTTATTGTAGGTGGAGGAAATGTAGGTTTAGAAAAGTTGTCCTTTTTGTTAAAATCGAGTCCAAATGCAAATGTTGAGGTGGTGGCGCCGCGATTTTTACCTGAGTTAGAAACGTTGGCGGCAAGCCATTCAACAGTAAAGCTGACGTATAAAAAGTTCAATCGGTGGATGCTACGCAAACGCCACATGGTTATTGCCTGTACTAATGATTTAAAAGTGAATAAAAGGATTTATGATTTGTCCAGAAAAAGATATTTGATTTGCAACATTGCTGATACGCCGCCATTATGTGATTATTATTTGGGTGGAATTGTCACCAAAGGAAATGTGAAAATTGCTATTTCGACTAATGGAAAATCACCAACAACGGCCAAACGATTACGTGAGTTTTTTGAAGAAATAATTCCGGATGACATCAATAAAATGGTCGAAAACTTGAATGAATATCGCAAGACGCTGAAAGGAAATTTCGAAGAAAAAGTTCAAAAAATGAATGAAATTACCGAAGCGTTAAAAAGCCCCCTGACCCCCAAAGGGGGAAAATATTGAGGTGAAATATTATACTTAAAGTATTAACTTCAATTTCTGGTTCTCTCCTTTCGGGGGATAAGTGAGAGAAAAAAATGATATTTATCATTGAAATTTAAGAAAATTCACTGGTAATTTGTGGCGAATAAATAAATAAAATAACTCTTCCTTGTAGTTCCCCCTTTGGGGGCTAGGGGGCTAATTAATAAAAAAATGATTAAAACAGACATACTTATAATAGGAGCCGGACCTACAGGTTTATTTGCCGTTTTTGAAGCAGGATTATTGAAATTAAAATGCCATATATTAGATGCACTCCCGCAAGTGGGTGGTCAATTATCAGAATTGTATCCTAAAAAGCCAATTTACGATATTCCGGGATTTCCTGAAGTTTTAGCAGGGGATTTAGTGAATAATCTGATGGAGCAAATCAAGCAATTTGAGCCCGGATTTACTCTTGGAGAACGTGCAGAAACGATTGACAAGCAAGAGGATGGGAGCTTCATTGTTACCTCTAATAAAGGGACAAAAATTCAGGCTTCGGTAGTGGCTATTGCTGGAGGACTAGGAAGTTTTGAACCTAGAAAACCACTTATTGACGGAATCAATTTTTATGAAGGGAAAGGGATTAAGTATTTTATCAAGAACCCAGAAAAATTTAGAGATAAAAGAGTCGTTATTTCAGGTGGAGGAGATTCTGCTTTAGACTGGAGTATATTCCTTTCTAACGTTGCCTCTGAAGTGACTTTGATTCATAGAAGAAATGAGTTTAGAGGCGCATTAGATTCTGTTGAAAAAGTACAGGAATTAAAAGATGCTGGAAAAATACGGTTGATTACACCTGCTGAAGTAGTAGGGCTCAATGGAGCAGAACATATCGAATCTGTTGTACTTGATGAAAATGGTGCAAGAAGAACCATAGAAACGGATTATTTTATTCCGCTTTTTGGACTTACACCAAAATTAGGTCCCATAGGAAACTGGGGATTAGACATTGAAAAAAATGCCATCAAAGTAAATAACTCATTGGATTACCAAACGAACATTCCGGGAATTTTCGCAATAGGAGATGTAAATACCTATCCTGGAAAATTAAAATTGATTCTTTGTGGTTTCCATGAAGCGACTTTAATGTGCCAGGCAGCCTACCAAATTATCAATCCAGGGAAGAAATATGTATTGAAATACACGACAGTTTCTGGTGTTGATGGGTTTGATGGAACTCGTAAAGAGGCTCCAAAAGCGGTGGTGAAAGCCATAGTATAAAAAAGGTACAAAGTTACAAAGGTTCTGAGTTGCTAAGGTTGGTTTAAATCCTTGCAATTCAGAACCTTTTTTTTAAAATTTTTGCAACAAACTGCCTTAGAAACTTTTAAAAAAAACTTGCAATTGTTAGCGCTATGTCTTTACTTTGCACTGTTCCTATATTTATTGAAAGTTATCACGAAAGGCGGAGGGAAAGACCCGATGAAACCTTAGCAACCCTTTATCTTTAAAGAAGGTGCTACATTCTACTTTATGCTGAATTTGTTTCAGCATCTAAGATAGATAACACACGAATACTCACTTAGTATTTCTCAAACCTTTTCTTGACAACCTATCGATTTTAGCCTACTGAATTAATTTCAGTATCAGGAGCGAACAATTGGCGTTTTTTCTGCCAATACCGTTCCCGCTTTCCGTTGCAATCTTTCTCGTCCTGAACTTGTTTCAGGATCCTGAAACAAGTTCAGGACGAGAAAGGATTTTCACTGCAATCGGGGCTAAAGGGCTAAAATAGTGAACTTTTGTAATTATTAATCAAAAGAACGAATCTCAGTGCAGACCGGGATTTACAAGAAATAAACAATTATGTCAAGCATTTCAAAAGACAGTTTAGGGGTTCCCCATTCAGGGGCTAGAGGGCTTATTTATAAGGCTATAAAAGAAAGAATTCTTGTTTTAGATGGAGCCATGGGAACCATGTTGCAACGCTACAATTTTTCTGAAGAGGATTTTCGTGGCGAACGTTTCAAAGATTTTCCACATTCCTTGAAAGGAAACAATGATTTATTATCACTTACCCAGCCACAAGCCATAAAAGCAGTTCACGCAGCCTATTTTGAAGCAGGAGCAGATATCGTTGAAACCAATACGTTCTCAGGAACCACAATTGGTATGGCTGATTATCATCTAGAAGATTTGGTTTATGAATTGAACTATGAATCGGCACGAATTGCCCGTGAAGTAGCCGATGAATTCACAGCCAAAAATCCAGACAAACCTCGTTTTGTAGCCGGTTCCATAGGACCAACAAACCGTACGGCCAGCATGTCACCAGATGTAAATGATCCCGGTTACAGAGCCGTAACTTTCGATGATTTACGCATTGCCTACAAACAACAAGTCGAAGCCTTAATTGATGGAGGAAGCGATTTATTATTGGTGGAAACCATTTTCGACACTTTAAATGCTAAAGCAGCACTTTTTGCCATTGAACAAGTCAAAGACGAGCGTAATATTGATATTCCAATTATGGTTTCGGGAACGATTACCGATGCATCTGGAAGAACACTTTCTGGGCAAACGGTAGAAGCTTTTTTAGTTTCAGTTTCGCATATTCCGTTGTTGAGTGTAGGATTCAATTGTGCTTTAGGAGCTGATTTATTGAAACCTTATTTACAAACCTTGTCTCAAAATACGTCGTTCAATGTATCAGCACATCCTAATGCAGGATTGCCAAACGCCTTTGGAGAATACGATGAAACACCAGAGCAAATGCAAGCATTCATCAAAGAATATCTCGACGATAATTTAGTAAACATTATAGGCGGTTGTTGCGGAACAACCCCAGAACACATCAAGTTGATTGCTGATATTGCAAAGGATTATAGACCAAGAATTTCGACGGCGGTGATGTAGTCTCATCATTGCGAGGTTTTTTGAACGTTATTAATAGGTTTGAAATAGATACGTTCACGATGCTCTCAAAAGAGTGAGTTCTCAACGGAGTTAAGTTATAAATACTAAAAAACAACAATAAATTATTTAGATGATGAAAAAATATTTTACAATTACACTGTTGGTTCTAATTACAAATTTTAGTTATTCTCAATTTGGGACGAAATATGAAGAAGTTAAAGTGTTATTGAAAAATGGAAATGTAGTAAGTGGTTTTGGTAGAGTAAGTTTGTATCACATAGATTTTAAAGATGTAAATAAGAAAAATCATGAGAAGATTGGTTTTTCGGATATTAATAACTTAAAATTTACTGTTTATAGCGGAAAGAAGAATATTAATAAAAATGATTTTATTCTAGCTTCGCTCCTGTTAGAAAAGAATAGCACTGATAAAAAAAAGTATGTTCTAGCAGAATTGATTGTTGAAAAGGATAAGATTAAAATTTATGGAGTCCATGCTTTTGAAGGTGGTGGCGGTTTCTCCATGGGGCCTGGTTTAGGAGGTCAAGTGAGTGTAGTTAATTTGAGAGGAAATTTTAATTCTAACAGCTACTCAGATTATTATTGTTATTTTAATAATGAATCTATTCCTAGATTAATGTATCAAAAAGTTAATACATTCAAAACCTTTAGAGTAATGGCAGCAGAATGTTTTAAAGATTGTGAGGAATTAAGTGAAAAAATTAATACAAAAGAATTCACGAAGGAAAATATATTTGAAATTGCAAATTATTATAATGATAAATGTAAGTAGATTTCTTATGCTAGCGAGAGAAGGAAGAATCTATGTTATTCGAGGAGGTTGCTGAGATTCCCCACAAAGACAGAAAATGTTCATGAGAAATAAAGTAGTTTAGATTGTCATTTCGAGGAACGAGAAATCACATCACGTTAGCAACTAGTGAGATTCCTCCTTTGTCGGAATGACAAAAAGAAGCAAATAATATTGTTGTTATCACAGAACCGCGTGAGGGATAGTAGTGAAAAGCCCACAGCGAAGTGTAGCGATAGCGCAACGTAGTGAGGACTTGAAAGGAATAGCCCGTTCGCCGCAGCGAACACGCCCAAAAAACTGAAAAAGTGCTTTGTAAAAAGCAAATTATAAGATAAAATAACTTAGAACCTATGCAACTTAGGAACTTAGTAACTCAAAATAAAATGGCAGAAAAAGAAACTAGAAAAAACCTTGTTTTGGCTGGATTAGAGCCTTTGATTATTACGCCGGAAAGCGTTTTTGTCAATATTGGTGAACGCACGAATGTTACAGGTTCTAGAAAATTCCTTCGATTAATCAAAGAAGAAAAATACGAAGAAGCACTCAGTATTGCAAAAGAACAAGTGGAAGGTGGCGCACAAATCATTGATATTAATATGGATGAAGGAATGCTTGATGGCGAATATGCCATGACAAAATTCCTGAATTTAATTGCTGCTGAACCGGATATTTCTAGGGTTCCAATCATGATTGATAGCTCGAAATGGGATATTATTGAAGCGGGCTTGAAAGTGGTGCAAGGTAAGAGTGTGGTGAATTCTATTTCGTTAAAAGAAGGGGAAGAGCAATTTATACATCACGCCAAATTAATCAAGCGCTACGGTGCTGCAGTAATTGTGATGGCTTTTGATGAGGTAGGTCAAGCGGACAATTATGAGCGTAGAATAGAAATTTGCCAACGTTCGTATGATATATTAGTGGATAAAGTGGGATTCCCAGCTCAAGATATTATTTTCGATTTAAATATATTTCCGGTAGCAACAGGAATGGAAGAACACCGCTTGAACGCATTGGATTTCTTTAGAGGAACCAAATGGGTTCGGGAGAATCTTCCACATGCACATATTAGCGGTGGGGTGAGTAATGTGTCGTTTTCGTTTAGAGGAAATGATACGGTTCGGGAAGCAATGCACTCGGTTTTCTTGTACCATGCGATTCAAAACGGAATGACAATGGGAATTGTGAATCCAGAAATGCTTTCTATTTATGACGAAATTCCGAAGGATCTTTTAGAACGTGTTGAGGACGTAATTCTAAACAGACGTGATGATGCAACCGAAAGATTATTGGACTTTGCCGAAAATGTAAAAGGAGATGTAAAGAGCAATGAAAAAGCAGTTCAAGAATGGCGCTCGGGAACTATTCAGGAACGATTAACGCATTCGTTAGTAAAAGGAGTTGATGAATTCATAGAAATTGATGTTGAAGAAGCAAGATTAGCAGCGACAAAACCAATCGAAGTAATCGAAATCAACTTGATGGCGGGAATGAATGTCGTTGGGGATTTATTTGGTTCGGGGAAAATGTTTTTACCGCAAGTGGTAAAATCAGCAAGGGTTATGAAAAAAGCGGTAGCGTATTTATTGCCTTACATTGAGGCTAGTAAAGAAGCTGGCGACAAGCGAGGGAATGGCAAAATATTGATGGCAACTGTAAAAGGAGATGTACACGACATTGGAAAAAATATTGTTTCAGTGGTTTTAGCTTGTAATAATTATGAAATTGTAGATTTAGGTGTAATGGTACCTCCAGAAAAAATTATAGCTGCTGCAATAGAACACAACGTGGATATCATTGGGTTAAGCGGATTAATTACACCGTCATTAGACGAAATGGTATATCTGGCGAAAGAACTAGATAAACGAGGTTTGAAAATCCCAATAATGATTGGGGGAGCAACAACTTCAAGAGCCCATACTGCCGTAAAAATTGCGCCTCAGTACAGAGAAACAGTTATCCACGTAAACGATGCTTCGAGAGCAGTAACCGTTGCGGGAAGTTTACTGAATAAAGATAAAAAAATATATGCAAGTGATATTCGAGCGGAGTACGATGCTTTCAGAGAAACGTTTTTGAACCGTTCGCGAGACAAAAATTTCCTGACGATTGAGCAAGCTCGCAAAAATAAACTACAATTGGATTGGGATAAATACAACCCGATGAAGCCTAATTTTATTGGAACAAAAACAATCGAAGTCGATTTGGATGTTTTGGTTCCGTATATTGACTGGACACCGTTTTTTAGAACATGGGAATTGTTCGGGAAATATCCGGCTATTTTGACTGATGAGGTTGTAGGTGAACAAGCGACTTCCGTTTTTGCAGATGCCAAAGAAATGTTGGAGGTTATTTTGAAGGAAAAGAAATTGACAGCCAAAGGAATTTATGGAATTTTCCCAGCGAATCAGGTCAATGATGATGATATTGAAATATACGAAGCCCCCCCCGCCCCCGAAGGGGGCGCTACTGAAATGGTAGATAAGCAGGCTTGGGAAACTGCAAGTCCTGTTTTGTATGACAGGTTAAAAGTACGGGCAAAAGAGATGAGAAACAAGCCGACAGAAGCTGAAAAAATGCTGTGGAATGTTTTGTCTAATAAGGGGATTGAAGGGTTTAAATTTAGAAGACAACATATAGTAGGGGAATATATTGTTGATTTTGTGTGTTTAGAAAAAAAGTTAGTGATTGAAGTAGATGGTTCTATTCATAATGATCCTGAACAAATTGAACACGACAGAGACAGAACTATTTGGCTAGAAGCAAAAGGATTTAAAGTTGTCAGATATACAAACAATCAAGTTCTGAATAATTTAAATGGTACTATTGATACTATTAGTAAAGAATTATCGACAAAGGTAGAAGTTCCCCCTTCGGGGGTTAGGGGGCTCTTCTTAACGCTTCGTCAACAATCTCAAAAAACTAAAGGTGCTCCAAACATCGCATTGTCTGATTTTATTGCTCCGAAAGACAGCGGTAAAACAGATTATATGGGTGCGTTTTGTGTGACGACTGGTTTTGGGGTTGATGAATGGGCGGCTGAATTCGAAAGAGATTTGGACGATTACAACTCGATTATGGTCAAAGCATTAGCAGACCGTTTTGCAGAAGCTTTTGCCGAATACCTTCACGAAAGAATCCGTAAGGAAATTTGGGGTTACGCGGCCGATGAAAATTTAAGTACGGAGGCCATGATTGAAGAAGTGTACAAAGGTATTCGTCCTGCACCGGGTTATCCGGCTTGTCCAGATCATTTAGAAAAACCAACTATTTGGAAATTACTAAATGTGGAAGAAGAAATTGGTGTAACGCTGACTGAAAGTATGGCGATGTGGCCAGCTTCTTCGGTTTCAGGATATTATTTTGGAAATCCAGAAAGCAAGTATTTCGGACTAGGGAAAATAAAAGAAGACCAAGTCATCGATTATGCAAAACGAAGAAGTGTGTCCACCGAAGTAGCTATGAAATGGCTGAACCCAAATATTGCGGATTAAAAAAATGTTTAAGGTTTAAAGTTTAAAGTTGTTCGAAAGAAACCTTAAACCTTAAACCTTAAACTTTAAACAAAAAAAGAATGAAAGTAACACAACATATAGAAGCAGCAAAAGGAGAAACATTATTTTCCTTCGAAATTATTCCGCCTCAAAAAGGAAAAAGCATTCAGGAATTATACGATAATATTGATCCGTTGATGGAGTTCAAACCGCCATTTATAGATGTAACCACCTCTCGCGAGGAATTTATTTATGTCGATAAGGGTAATGGATTATTGGAAAAAAAACTAACCAGAATGCGTCCGGGAACACTTGGAATTTGTGCTTCAATCAAGCATAAATATAATGTCGACACAGTTCCTCATGTGCTTTGCGGTGGTTTTACCAAAGAAGAAACCGAGTATTTATTGGTCGATTGTCATTATTTGGGAATTGATAATGTGATGGCTTTGCGAGGTGATGCGATGAAAGACGAACAATCTTTTGTTCCTAAATTAGGAGGGAATGATTTTGCTGTTGATTTGGTCAAGCAAATTAACCAACTAAATTGCGGAAAGTACTTGCACGAGGTCATAGATGTTGATAATAAAGCCAATTTTTGTATTGGAGTTGCTGGATATCCAGAAAAACATTTGGAATCTCCGTCTTTAATTTCCGATTTGAAACGTTTGAAAGAGAAGGTAGAAGCCGGTGCGGATTATGTGGTGACACAAATGTTTTTTGACAATGCAAAATATTTTGAGTTTGTTGCCAAAGCCAGAGAAATGGGAATTACCGTTCCTATTATTCCAGGAATTAAACCAATCGCTGTACAAAGACACTTACAAGTATTGCCACAAATTTTCCGAATCGATTTGCCGGAAGATTTAATTCATGCAGTGGATCAATGTAAAAACAATGCAGATATCAGACAAGTTGGAATCGAATGGGCGATTCAACAATCATTAGAATTGAAAGCAGCGGGCGTTCCCGTGTTGCATTATTATTCAATGGGGAAATCAGAAAATATTAAGCAAATAGCGAGTAAGGTTTTTTAGAATTTAGTATTATTATATCAAAAGATTCCAATCTTTATAAAGGCTGGAAGCTTTTTTAATTTTAATAATTTTGTCATTCCGACGAAGGAGGAATCACACTTTATGAGATTCCTCCTTCGTCGGAATGACAAAACGAAGCTTTTTTATCTGAATACTGAATACTGAATAGTCGTAACTGAATACCTGACACTTATTTCGTAATTTCTCTAAAAACAGCCTCCAAATTTTTATTTTTCTGATTCAGTTGTAATGTTTTCAATCCGTTATCGTGAGCAAAATCGAAAACAGCTGGGCGCATGTCTTTATCGGATAGAAAAGTCAGTTCCCAAGAGCAATCATGTATATTTTTGAAAGATTTTAAATGGGGGATTTTTGCAATAGCTTGTTCTTCGATCTTGTAATCAAATTCCACTTCGATAACCTGTTCTTTGTCGGCAGAAATTAAGTTGTCCAGTTTTTTATCAGCTACAATTTTCCCGTTATTAATGATGATAACACGGTCGCAAATTGCCTCTACTTCCTGCATAATGTGTGTAGAAAGGAAAACGGTTTTGTCTTTTCCTGCGTTTTTAATCACATTTCGAATTTCCATTAATTGATTCGGATCTAAACCAGTTGTTGGTTCATCGAGAATCAAAACATCAGGATTGTGCAATAAAGCGTTTGCAAGACCTACACGCTGGCGATATCCTTTGGATAATTGTCCTATTTTTTTATGGCTTTCGGTTGTTAAACCTGTCAATTGAAGTACTTCTTCAATGCGCGATTTGGCTACTTTGTACACATCAGCATTGAAAGCCAAATATTCTCTCACATACAAATCTAAATATAACGGATTGTGTTCTGGAAGATAACCAATAGAAAGTTGCACTGCTTTTTGTTGGGTGTTCACATCGTTTCCATTTACGATTGCTATCCCTTCATCGGCAATGATATACGTGGTCAATATTTTCATTAAAGTCGATTTTCCAGCACCATTTGGACCTAAAAAACCAACAATTTCTCCTTTTTTGACAGAAAATGAAATGTTATCCAGTGCTTTTTGGGCACCGTAACTTTTGGATATATTACTAACTTCTATTGACATGGAATTTTATTTGGTACAAAAGTAAACAGAAAAAGTATTGATTTGTTGTTTCTTTTGCCACTGATTCAAAGGATTTTTGAGATTTTTTTAATTCAAATTTTCAAATGGCTATAAATTCCGATTTTTAAAGTCAAAAAATAGGTTATAACTAGTGGTATAGATTTATATATTTACAATAAAATAGAATACTATGGCAACAATACAAATTGGCAATTTCTTGAAGAATTACAAAAGTATATTATTGCTTCTTGGCGGAATTTTGGCAGGAAGTATATTGGGTTTAGTTTTTGGAAAAGGAGTAGAAGTGATTAAACCTTTGGGCGATATATTTCTGAATTTGTTGTTTACAGCCATTATTCCGTTGATTTTTTTTACGATTGCATCTTCGATTGCCAATTTAGAAAAAACAGAGAAACTGGGAAAATTATTTGTCATTGTTATAGGAGTGTTTTTAAGCACCGTGTTGATTTCGGCTATTTTGATGCTAGTTGCTGTCTTGTTATTTCCTATTCAACAGGATATTATTATTTCAAAAATTCCATTAGAAACCATTCAGGAAAGTAGCGCGGGTTCTCAAATAACCCAACTGCTAACTGCAAGTGATTTTTTTGAACTTTTGTCTCGGAAAAATATGTTAGCGCTCATTATATTTTCATTTTTGATAGGATTTGCTAGTTTGCAATCGGGTGAAAAAGGGAAAGATTTCAGTAGGTTTTTGAATTCAGGCAATGAAGTGATGAAACAGTTGCTGCACATCATTATGAAAACGGCTCCAATAGGATTAGGTGCTTATTTTGCATATCAGGTTGGGATTTTTGGACCGCAATTATTTGGCGCCTACGCAAAACCTTTGGGACTGTATTATGCACTTTGTGCTTTTTACTTTGTCGTGTTTTTTAGTTTGTATGCTTTCATTGCTGGGGGAAAAGTAGGATTTAAAGTGTTTTGGAAAAATAATATTACGCCTTCATTAACGGCATTGGGAACGTGCAGTAGCATTGCTACAATTCCTGCTAATCTGGAAGGTGCCGAACAAATGAATATTCCGGCTCACATCAGAAATGTAGTTATTCCACTGGGTGCGCCTTTGCATAAAGACGGTTCGAGTATGTCATCGATTATAAAAATTGCAGTTATTTTTGCCATGTTTGGAAAAGATTTAACCGAACCGAATACGTTGCTGATTGCGTTAGGAATTACGGTAATTGTTTCGGTTGTCGAGGGCGGAATTCCAAATGGAGGTTACATAGGAGAAATTCTCGCCATAACTGTTTATGGTTTTCCAATGGAACAAGCTTTGCCCGCAGCTATGATTATAGGAACTTTAGTAGATCCAATGGCAACTTTGCTAAATGCCAATGGCGATCTAGTATCAGCGATGTTGGTGACCCGAATTTCGGAAGGAAAAAAATGGCTTACCGAAAAATTAGTGGCCTAATTTGATGTTTATCTAAAAGTAGTATTGATTTAATCCTCTATAATAAAATCATTTTCATATTTTCTTGGCATTATAATAACTCTGATAGGCAGTGGTACGAGTTTGTCTTGTCTATAACTGGCATAAAATGGAGGTTAGAAAAGATTTAAAGGATATAAATTTCAAATACTCACTAACTAAATGAGATTTTTAAAGCCTTTTTTTAATTATTACATAATTAATAACTAGTTTTTTAGTGAATCCTTTTTTAGTGCAATAAAAGCCTTCTTTTTTTTGGGTTAGCTGGAAATTATGTATACATTCGCAGAGTAATTAATACAAAAAAACAACAACATGTTGAGTAACCGATTTTATTTTAGCAACTCTTATTATTTCTTCTGGAAGGTAGAAAGGGATTGTTGTATGGTTATTTAATTAGAAAAATTAAATTGATACTATAAACATACAATCCCGATGTAAATCGGGATTTTTTTTTGCTTAAAAGTGTGTAAAATGAATAAAATAATTGGAATACAGGGCATAACGGGTTCTTTTCATCATCAGGTGGCACAGGAATATTTCGATCAAAATATTGCTCTGGACGAATGTTTATCCTTTGAAGAGTTAGTGGATAACCTTCTTTCAGGGAAATCAGATCAGGCAGTTATGGCGATTGAGAATTCTATTGCGGGGCCAATTATTCCAAATTACGCTTTGATTGACAAAAATAATTTGCACATCATAGGAGAACATTATTTGAGAATTCATCAAAATTTAATGGCGTTAAAAGGGCAGAAAATGGAAGATATTCTGGAAGTTCATTCGCATCCTATGGCTATTTTACAATGTATGGAATTCCTTAAAAAATATCCAAATATAAAACTAGTTGAAGACAAAGATACTGCTGAAACCGCGCGTAGAATTCAGGAGAATCAGTTGAAAGGAATTGCTGCAATTGCCAGTAAAACCGCTTCTGAAATGTATGATTTGGAAATTTTAGCGCCTGAAATTCAAACGATTAAAAATAATATGACCCGTTTTGTAATCGTCAAAAAAGAGAATTCATTTGTACCAGAAGGCGAAATTAACAGAGCGTCCATCAAATTCGAATTGGATCACAAGCGGGGTAGCTTAGCGGCAGTTTTGAATGTGATGAGCGATTGTAAACTGAATTTAACCAAAATACAATCGTTGCCAAAAATAGAGACGCCTTGGAAATATTCCTTTTTTGTGGATGTTACTTTTGAAAAATATGAAGATTATGCTAAAGCAAAATCATTATTGGTCATTATGGCGGAATATTTCAAAGTATTAGGGGAATATAAAAATACAAAACAATAGCCACCTAGCTCAGTCCCAAAAAGGAGTAAGATTAGAGTAATAATATAAATGTAAGATCATGATCAAAACAGCTAAACGTCTCGATATAATTGAAGAATACTATTTCTCCTCAAAATTAAGAGAAGTAAGACAACTGGCTTCCGAAGGAAAACCCATTATCAATATGGGAATTGGAAGTCCTGATTTACAACCGTCACAAGCTGTAATTGATGCAGTGGTTCTGGCAATGCAAGATGAAAATGCGCATCAATACCAGAGTTATCAAGGATTGCCGGAATTACGTCAAGGTATGGCTGATTTTTACAAAAATAATTATGGAGTTGCGTTAAATCCAGCTAATGAAATCTTGCCCTTGATGGGGTCTAAAGAAGGAATTATGCATGTTTCACTGGCTTTTTTGAATGAAGGAGACCAGGTGTTGATACCAAATCCAGGCTACCCAACATATACTTCGGTGACTAATTTGGTGGGAGCAGTTCCAGTATATTATGATTTAAAAGAAGGCAATAACTGGGAACCTGATTTTGAGGCTTTGGAACAACTGGATTTATCGAAAGTAAAAATCATGTGGATTGGTTATCCGCACATGCCAACAGGAGCGAGAGGAAGTTTAGAATTGTTTGGAAAGTTAGTGGCTTTCGCCAAAAAATATAACATTTTATTAATCAATGATAATCCATACAGTTTTGTTTTAAATGACAATCCGATGAGTTTGTTGCAAGTGGCAGGAGCAAAAGACGTGGCTTTGGAATTGAATTCTTTGAGCAAGACTTTCAACATGGCGGGTTGGCGAGTGGGAATGCTGTTAGGAAATGCAGCTTGTATCGATGCTGTTTTGAAAGTAAAAAGCAACATGGATAGCGGGATGTTCTTTGGGATTCAAAAAGGAGCAATCGAAGCGTTGAAAAGCGATGCGATTTGGTTTGATTCTATGAACGAAATTTATAAAAAGAGGCGCGTTCTAACGGAGCTGTTGGCTGAGAAATTAGGATGTAAAGTGTACAAAGAAGGTGTTGGGTTATTTGTTTGGGCCAAATTGCCTGACGGAATAACCTCTGCAGAACAGTTTATTGATACAATATTGTATGAGAAATCTATATTTATCGCGCCGGGAACTATTTTTGGGAGCAATGGCGAAGGATACATACGATTTGCATTGTGTGTAAAAGAAGAAAAAGTACAGGAAGCTATTAGCAGATTTGCTTAAAAAAAGTCGTTTAAAGAAAAATAAATTTCTGGATAACGAGATTCCCTAGCCCTGATAGCAGTGGAAATCCTTTTATGCCGGGGTTCGGCATAAGAGATTGAAACGAATAGCAGGATTAGCTACAAAAAAAATAAGAGATGAAAGTATTTGTAATAGGAATAGGATTGATAGGCGGTTCGATGGTATTGGACATTAAAACGCTGCATCCGGAAGCCAAAATTTATGGGATTGATAACAACGAAAGTCATTTGGCTGAAGCCATAGCTATAGGGGTTGTTGATGCTAGTGCCACATTTGCGGATTTAGCTGATGCGGATTTCGTGATTGTTTCGGTTCCTGTGGATGTGACATTGACTGTTTTGCCGCAAGTTTTGGATGTAATTGGTGATCAAACGATAGTTTTTGAAGTGGGTTCCACTAAAATGCCTATTTGTCAAGCGGTTGCGAATCATCCTAAAAGAAGAAACTTTATCGCTACGCATCCTATAGCAGGAACGGAGTTTTCGGGACCTTCGGCAGCGATAAAAGGATTGTTTCAAGGGAAGACAAACATCATTTGTGAGGTAGAGAAAACGACTTTCAAATTGCAGGAAAAAGCGTTGGATTTGTTTAAAGAAATGGGAATGAGGATTCGTTATATGGATCCAAAATCACACGATAAACACATTGCTTATGTATCGCATTTGTCTCACATAAGTGCTTTTATGTTAGGAAAAACGGTAATTGACAAAGAGAAACACGAACAGGATATTTTTGATATGGCGGGTTCTGGTTTTGAAAGTACGGTTCGTCTGGCCAAAAGTTCGCCAGCGATGTGGACGCCAATTTTTAAACAAAATAGGAAACAGGTCGTAAAAACATTGGATGAATACATTTCGAATTTGTCAAAGTTTAAGGAATTATTAGAAAATGAAGATTACGATGCGATTTACAATGAAATGCAAAGTGTTAATAAAATAAAGGAAATATTAAACGGAATGAATGTTAAAAAGTGATCAGTGATAAGTCACAGTTTACATTAAAAACAACAACACAACAACTAAAAAAATAAAAATTAGAAAAGATGGAAAACAAGAAAGAAATGAGAAATTGGTTGAATGAATTTAATTTGACTCATCCATTAGTGATAGCAGGACCTTGTAGTGCTGAAACCGAAGAACAAGTGTTGAAAATAGCACATGAATTGAAAGATTCAGATGTAAGTATTTTTAGAGCAGGAATTTGGAAACCAAGAACGCGTCCAGGAGGATTTGAAGGTGTTGGAGAAATTGGATTGAAATGGTTGAAAAAAGCAAAAGAAGAAACCGGATTGTTGATGGGAACGGAAGTAGCCAATGCGGCTCACGTAAAATTAGCTTTGGAATATGATATCGATGTTTTGTGGATTGGAGCAAGAACTACCGTGAATCCTTTTGCAGTGCAAGAAATTGCAGATGCTTTGGCTGGTACTAAGAAAATTGTATTGGTAAAGAATCCAGTAAATCCAGATTTGTCTTTGTGGTTAGGTGGTGTAGAGCGTTTGTACAATGCCGGAATCGAGAAATTAGGGGTGATTCACAGAGGGTTTTCGACTTACGAAAAAACAAAATACAGAAACATTCCAGAATGGCAAATTGCTATTGAATTGCAAAATAAATTCCCTGATTTACCTTTAATTATAGATCCATCTCATATTACTGGAGACCGCAAAATGATTCTTGAAGTGACGCAAGAAGCTTTAGATTTGAATTATGATGGTATGATTATCGAAACACATATTGATCCTGATAACGCTTGGAGTGATGCTGCACAGCAGGTGACTCCTGATGCGTTGAAACAAATTTTTATTGATTTAAAAGTGCGAAAAACGGATGATGTATCAGATGAGTTTACGCAGAAAATGAAAAAATTGAGAGCAAATATTGATGTTTTAGATGCCACTTTGCTAGAACTTTTAGGCAAACGTATGAAAGTAGCGGATGAAATTGGTTTGGTTAAAAAAGCAGCCAACGTAGCAGTATTACAAAACAGCCGTTGGAATGAAATATTAGGTAAAATGATTTTGGATGGGGAGACCAAAGGACTTTCGGAAGAGTTTGTACTAAGAATGTTCAAAGCAATTCACCAAGAAAGTATCAGTCACCAAGACAAAGTGTTGAATGCGTAAAATAATTTTATAATAATTATGAAAACCTACAATTTATTTGTAGGTTTTTTTGTAGTATTGTGCAGTATTAAATTTAAAACTACATTTTATGAAAAAATTATTTGTACTGTCATTTGTATTCCTAAGTTTTCTAGGATATTCGCAAAAACAAGTATTTGAAAGTCCTGAACTTGCATCTTTAATAAAAGAGCATAAAACAGTTGCTATTTTGCCTTTTACAGTCAAAATTACTTATAAAAAGCAACCTAAAAATTTTAGTGTCGAGGGTAATAGAGATCAAGAACTTAAAATGTCTAAGTCAATCCAGTCCAGTATGTATACTTTTTTACTACGCAAAGCGGATTCTTATGCTGTAAATTTTCAAGACGTAGAAAAGACAAATATTTTACTTAAAAAATCTGGAATTGCAGATAAGTTGGATGAAATGACTAAGGATGAAGTTGCAAAAGCACTTGGTGTTGATGCAGTAATTAGCGGTACTTTCGAATCAGAACAGTCCAAATCTGAGGGAGCTGCTATTGCAACAGCCGTTCTTTTGGGGGGTTTTGGTGGAAAAACAGGATCTGGATCATTAACGATGACGATTAATAATGGTAAGGATGGCGAGATGTTATGGCGCTTTTTTAAGACTATGAATGATAATATCTCCATCTCTACAGATGATATTGTTGAGAGTATGATGAGAAAAGTGTCTAGAAATTTTCCTTATTTGAAATAATTTATCACTTATTATAAAATAATCCCTTCCACTAATACTAGTGGAAGGGATTTTCGTTTTAAGAGGGTTTAAAAAACATTAAATTTTAAACTTTAAACTTGAAACAAAATTTTACCTTTGCTCCATGACAGGACTCGTATACAAATCTACAGGAAGTTGGTACACCGTAAAATCCGAACAAGGTGATTTTATAGAATGCCGTATGAAAGGGAAATTCCGAATTAAAGGAATCAAAAGTACCAATCCCATTGCTGTAGGTGATATTGTAGATTATGAATTAGAAGAATCATCCGACACTGTTACAGGAACGATTCATAAAATTCATGACAGGAAGAACTATATCGTACGGAAATCAGTGAATTTATCACATCAGATGCATATTATTGCGTCTAATATTGACCGGGTTTTCTTGTTAGTTACAATCAATAATCCGCCAACGACTTTTAATTTTATTGACCGTTTTTTGGTTACTGCAGAAGCGTATGGAATTGAAACCGTTCTTGTTTTTAACAAAATAGATACTTTTGATGACGCTACGCTGGACGAACAGTTGTACATGCAACATGTGTATCAAGAAATTGGATACAAATGCTTGCGGGTTTCTTCTACTGAAATGAAAGGAATTGAACAATTAAAGGAAATGATGATTGGCAAAGTGAGTATGTTTTCTGGGCATTCTGGAGTTGGAAAATCAACTTTAGTGAATGCTATGGAACCGTCATTACATTTAAAAACAAAAACGATTTCTGAGGCTAGTAAACAAGGACAGCACACAACAACGTTTGCTGAGATGTATGATCTATCTTTTGATGCCAGAATTATCGATACACCAGGCATCAAAGGTTTTGGAATTGTGGATATGGAAAAAGAAGAAATCAGTGGTTATTTTCCTGAGTTTTTCAAATTGAAAGAGCAATGCAAATTCAACAATTGCTTGCACAAGGATGAACCGCATTGTGCCATAAAAGCAGCTTTAGAGAAAGATGAAATTGCATGGTCACGCTACAGAAGTTACCTTAAAATTCTGGAAGGTGATGATGAAAATTACCGCACGGACATTCACAATGAGGATAGAATCATTAGTGATAAAACGAGGGAATAAAAGCCCCCTAACTCCCGAAGGGGGAACGTTAAACTGTTAAAAATATAATCAGAAATCATGACAAATTTTTTTATTTACAATTTTGAGAATTCCCCTTTCGGGGGCTAGGGGGCTATGAAAGTAGTTCTCCAAAGAGTTTCCTCAGCCTCCGTAACAATAGATAGCAAAATCGTAGCGGATATTCAAAAAGGTCTATTGGTTTTAGTTGGTATTGAAGATGCCGATAATCAAGAAGATATTGATTGGTTGGTGAATAAAATTACGAACATCCGCATTTTTGGTGATGAAAACGATCTGATGAATTTATCTGTCAAAGATATAGACGGCGAAGTACTTGTAGTTTCCCAATTTACATTGCATGCGTTGACCAAAAAAGGCAATCGGCCTTCGTATATCAAAGCCTCAAAACCAGAAATTGCCATTCCTATGTATGAAAATTTTGTAAGCCATTTGCAAAAAGAACTGGGTAAAAAAGTGCAAACAGGTATTTTTGGTGCTGATATGAAAGTGTTTTTGTTAAATGATGGGCCAGTAACAATAGTAATTGACAGTAAAAATAGAGAGTAGGTTTTGTTAGAGTTACAATAATTAGTTGTATATTTAATCTTAATCTATAATAAAATATGTTACATTTGCACCCCGATTAAAATTCATGTTTCTGAAAATCAGTTCATTATTAATCAATCCAATTATGATAAATCACAATAAATATTCACGAAATCAAATAGATAAATTAGGCAATGGTTTAATTTATTTAATTGAAAAAATGGGCTTTCTTCCAAAGACAAGTTTGTTGAAACTAGTTTATATTTTAGATGAATTTTCTGTAAAGAAAAGAGGTTTTCCTATGTTTAATCTGCAATATGAGATTTGGAAATATGGGCCTGTTTGTCAGGATTTATACATTGAGTTTAATGACGGAACGTCACTTTTGAAAGAATACATTAAATCTGAAATTATTGATAACAAAACTCATATTTCTGCGGTTAATAGTTTTAATGATGATGAATTTTCTGATTCTGATATTGCTATTTTCGATGAAATTGTAACAACATTCTCAGGCAAAAACACCAATTATTTAGTTGATTATACACATCAAAAAAATTCTCTTTGGTACACAACCGCTCAAAAAAATGGTGTTTTAGACGCTTTGCTAAAGGAAGAAATCAATGCTACAGATTTTAAAATTGATTTTGCCGATTTAGTTTCATACGATGAGAATAAATTAGCATTCTACAAGGATCATTTAGAATTTTTGAACTTTACAGCATCTTTAAATCAAAGATAAATGATGTTTGAGAAAGGACATCTGTTTTATTTTAAAGAGTATATCTTTAAGAATGGAAACGAACCTAAAAACAAATTCTTTCTTGTTTTAAAAACAATCGAAAATGGATTTATAGCTGCTATTTTACCAACAAAAGTAGAATCACTTCCTGCTAACATCGAGAAAAATCATGGTTGTATTTCATTTCCTGAAAAGTGTATTTGTTGTTATTATATTCCTAAAGATGTTGTAGTTACAAACAATAATTTTTCTTTTAAGTTAGATACGTATTTGTATGCTCAATACGTCTTTGATGAATCAGAAGTTAATCTTTTGTCGACCTATCAAATTGAAGACATTGAGTTTAAAGGAAAATTAACTGATGAAGAATTTGACAAAATTATTGATTGTTTTTCAAACTCAGCTTTACTTTCCAGAAAATTTAGAAAAGATCAATTTAAATTATAATCAAAACACTTCTACTCGGAGTGTTTTTTATTTTACAATTCTTACATTTGTTTTTATCTGTAAAACAAATAAGATTGTATGACCCTTTACGAAAAACTACAAAAAGTATCTAGCGAAGAAGATGTGAAAGACATCTATATAAAGGCGTTGGGTCTCAAACAATACCAAAAAAACCTAATCGATATTCAAACTAAAGAAATATGGTTTGAAGCCAAAGATAACAGCAAGCTTTCTACCTACGCCATGTTTACCCAACTGATGCATTATGTACAAGATGCGTTAAATAAAGGCGATTATGTGCCGCCTTTTTTGTGTGTAATCGACACTAAGAAAGCTGCCATTATGAAAAGTACCGATGTTATTCCTTTTCTGGAAAAGAAAACCATCAAATGGGGAAAATCAGCGAGTCAATATACCCAAGAAGCACTCGATGCTATTTCGGCTCACATAGGTACGCACTTTGTTTCGTTTAATATAGAAACCCACGAAGAAGAATTTATTTCGACCATAAAAAATGCCATTGCCAAAGGCGATATAATTCGCACCGCCATTACCCCAGACAACTTGAAACAAGTTTTTGACAAATGGGTAGCAATGATAGGTCGAGAAATAAATGGCGTTGCCGAAGATGATTATGCCTTGTTGTTTTTTGCTGATATTATGCACGATGGTACCTCGTCAACGCACCTGAATTTGCCTGCCGAATTGATGCACAAAAACGGGGCACCAGTATTTGCCCTTGCCGGCAAAAACTACGAATTGGGCAACAAAGAAGGCTATCGCCAGTTTTGGACCATTTATCACAAACCACCAAAAGCAGAATACCGCAACTATTTGTTAGAACGTCGCGATAGTTTAATTCCCATGGACGAGCGCAGTTTTAAAGGAGCGTATTACACGCCATTGGCAGTGGTTGACAAAGCCTATGATAAACTAGCCGAAACCCTTGGCGAAAATTGGCAAAAAGACTATTTGGTTTGGGATATGTGTTGCGGAGTGGGCAATCTTGAAGTAAAACACTCCAACCCACGCAACATTTATATGAGCACACTAGACAGTGCCGATGTAGATGTAATGAAAGCCACCAAAACCTGTGTAGCAGCGCAACGATTTCAATACGATTATCTCAATGATGATATTACCGATGACGGAAAAATTGATTACACGTTAACTAATAAAGTACCCGAAGGCTTGCGCAAAGCGATTGCTGATGGTAAAAAGATTTTGGTATTGATTAATCCGCCGTATGCTGAGGCTACAAATTTTGAAAATATTGCCAAAGGAGTTACAGCTGAAAATAAAACAGGTGTTACAAAGACAAAAATAGCTTCATTATTAATGAGTGAATATGGAAAAGCTAGCAACGAATTGTTTACACAATTTTTAGCACGAATAGCAAATGAAATTCCAACAGCAACTATTGCTATGTTCAGCACGATGAAATATGTAAATGCTCCTAACTTTGAAAAATTTAGACAAGTTTGGATTGCCAAATATTTAGGGGGATTTGTAGTTCATAATAAAGCATTTGAAGGACTTACAGGTAAATTCCCAATTGGGTTTTTAGTTTGGAAAACGGCCAACAACCCTGACAGGGTTTTGAACCCTGTCAGGGTTAAAGAAATAGTAGTTGATGTTTTAGATAAAAATGCAACACCAATCGGAGAAAAAACATTTTATAATTTACCCAACAATACATTTCTTAATGTTTGGTTGAATAGACCAAAAACAAATAAAGATGAGGTTGTTCCATTAAGAAATTCAATTTCTCCTTCTCAAACAAATCCACGTGTAAAGACTTGGTCTGATAATGCGATTGCTTATATGTACTGTGGTGTAAATGATTTACAACATGCCGAACAACAAACAATTATATTTTCTTCTCCTTATGGTGGTGGAAATGGTTTTTATATTACAGACGAAAACTTGTGGCAAGCCTCTATAATTTTCTCTATTCGTAGATTAGTTACTCCAACATGGTTAAATGACCGTGACCAGTTTTTACAGCCCACAAAAGAATTAACAGAAGAATTCAAAACTGATTGTTTAATTTGGATGTTGTTTAATCGTTGTCAACGAACCGCCAGCGCCAACGACCTAGAATGGAACGACAAGAAATGGAATATCGTCAATCATTTTATACCTTTTACCGAAGAAGAAGTTGGCGCAACCGACCGTTTTGAAAGTGATTTTATGGTAAATTATCTCACGGATAAGATATTTTCTAATGAAGCTAACGCTATTCTAAGAGAAGGCAAAAAATTGTGGCAAGCCTATTTCTCCCAAACCGATGTTCGAAGCGTGAGAGAGGAATTAAAATTGAATCGTCCAGATGTTGGTTGGTATCAAATACGGAACGCAATGAAAAAGCGCAACGAAAGTGGCGATTTTCAACCCGTAAGTTTTAAATCCTTTGAAGAATCCTATAAAGATTTAACCGAAAAATTGCAACCTATGGTGTATCAATTAGGTTTTTTGAAAATTTAAAATTAATTTCATAAACAAAAAACAATGAACTTAAAAAATTCCCAACTCGACGTTGACACTTGGATCAAAGAACACGGCGTTCGTTACTTCAACGAATTGACTAATATGGCACAACTGACCGAAGAAGTAGGCGAAGTCGCCCGAATCATAGCCCGCCGTTATGGAGAACAATCAGAGAAAGAAAGTGATAAGAATAAAGATCTGGGAGAAGAATTAGCCGATGTGGTTTTTGTGGTATTGTGTTTGGCAAACCAAACTGGGATTAATCTGCAGGAGGCATTCGACAAAAAAATGGATTTGAAATCTGTTAGAGACAAAGATCGTCACAAAAACAACGAAAAACTCAAATAATTTGTGAAGTATAAATTATGAATTATAAATACGGAGTGGTAAATTGCGAACTTGAATTAGACCATTGATAATTCATAATTCATAACTCATAATTACAAACATGAATTTACTGTTACAAACTTCCCATTCTAATTTACAAGCCGAAATTGCAGTTACTGGCTCAAAAAGTGAAACCAACCGATTGTTATTATTACAAGCTTTATTTCCAAATATCACTTTAGCGAATACTTCGAACTCTGATGACAGCGAAGTAATGCAAAAGGCATTGAAAGGAAACGAGGAAGTAGTTGATATTCATCATGCGGGAACAGCAATGCGTTTTCTTACAGCATATTTTGCTGTAAGCGAAGGACGAGAAGTAGTTTTGACCGGCTCTCAACGAATGACAGAGCGTCCCATAAAAGTTTTGGTAGAAGCCTTGGAACAATTAGGGGCTAAAATCTCCTACGAGAAAGAAGTGGGTTATCCGCCTATCCGAATCAAAGGACAAAAAATCACCGCTTCTAAAGTGAATATTCCTGCCAATGTGAGTAGTCAATACATATCGGCATTATTATTAGTGGCGCCAAAATTGGAAAATGGTATTGAAATCACTTTGGTTGGCGAAATTACTTCAGTTCCTTATATCAAAATGACGTTGGCTTTGTTGAATGATTTGAACATCAAAACCAGTTTCGAAGGAAATGTCATTACCGTTTATCCAAAACAAGAAGTAGCATCAAAAGTTATGACCGTAGAATCCGATTGGAGTTCTGCTTCTTACTTTTTTAGTTTGGTTGCATTAGCTGAAAAGGCAACTGTTTCTTTGACCAGCTATAAAGAAACCAGTTTGCAAGGCGATTCGGCTTTGGTTGAAATTTATAAGCAAATGGGAGTTCAAACGCATTTTGAAGAAAACAAAATGATTTTAGTTAAACAGCCTGAATTTAAACCGCAATTTTTAAACTTAGAATTAAACAATACTCCGGATATCGCACAAACTATTGTGGTCACTTGTCTAGGGTTAGGGATTGGCTGCCATTTGACGGGGCTTCATACTTTAAAAATTAAAGAAACAGATAGACTTGAAGCACTTCGAATTGAACTAACAAAACTAGGTGCAAAAATCGCAGTTACCAATGAGAGCTTGACACTTGAGGCTTCAAACGAAATCAATCATAGTGTCAAAATTGCCACTTATAACGATCACCGGATGGCGATGGCATTTGCACCACTAGCTTTAAAAGTTCCGATTCTAATCGAAAATGCAGAAGTAGTTTCTAAGTCCTATCCTGATTTTTGGAATGATTTAAAAAGTTTAGATTTTGATATTTCAGAAAAATAATCGGTTTAAAGGCTAGTTAATCAACGGCTTTTGAAAATAAACAGCAAAACACTTGACAACGCCTATCTCACAATCGTATATTTGCACACGATTTAATAGCGTGTGATCAAAACTCATGCTTTAAAATCCATAACTCATAAATTTATCAAATGAAATTATCACATTTTCAATTCGATTTGCCAAAAGAACTTCTTGCCGAATATCCAGCTGAAAACAGAGACGAAGCGCGTCTAATGGTTATTGATCGTAAGAAAGGAACCATAGAGCACAAAATGTTCAAAGATGTTATCGATTATTTTGACGAAGGTGATGTTTTGATTCTGAATAATACTAAAGTTTTTCCAGCTCGTTTGTACGGAAATAAGGAAAAAACAGGCGCTAGAATCGAAGTTTTTTTACTTAGAGAATTGAATTCTGAGCAAAGACTTTGGGATGTTTTAGTTGATCCGGCACGTAAAATCAGAATTGGTAACAAATTATATTTTGGAGACGACGATTCATTAGTGGCTGAGGTTATCGACAATACCACTTCCCGTGGAAGAACCTTGCGTTTTCTTTACGACGGTTCGTATGAAGAATTCAGAAATAAATTAACAGAACTTGGAGAAACTCCAATCCCAAAATACATTTCCAGAGACGTAACTCCAGAAGATGCGGAGCGTTACCAAACTATTTATGCTAAAGAGGAAGGTTCCGTTGCAGCACCAACTGCAGGATTGCACTTCTCTAAACATTTATTGAAAAAACTAGAAATTAAAGGAATCAAATTTGCTGAAGTAACGCTTCACGTAGGTTTAGGAACTTTCAATCCAGTAGAAGTTGAGGATTTATCTAAACATAAAATGGACTCTGAGGAATTAAAAATAAGCCAGGAAGCATGTGATATTGTCAATGGGGCTAAAGCCAAAAAGAAACGTATCTGTACTGTAGGAACAACTTCCATGCGAGCCGTTGAAAGTTCTGTTTCTTCTCAAAACACTTTGAATCCTTTTGATGGATGGACAAATAAATTTGTCTTTCCTCCGCATGACTTTGCTATTCCAACGTGTATGATCACTAATTTTCACACGCCAAAATCAACATTATTAATGATGGTATCCGCATTTTGTGGTCATGATTTAATGAAAAAAGCATACGCAGAAGCAATTGAAGAAGGATATAAATTCTATTCTTATGGTGATGCAATGTTAATCATCTAAGCGGTATTCATTCCAGATCTTAAATAATAGAATCTCGTCAGTAATGGCGAGTTTTTTTTTGTTTTATTCTAAGTGAAGTCAAATTTGGGTGTCCCCGCTGAAAAAGCGGGTCGGGCTGTACGCTGTATCTTTATTTTCTTAAAGAAAGAAAATAAAGGATGCCGCTTCCATCCCTCACACAAAATTGTTGTGTAAAACACCCCTGAGTTTAATCCACTTGATACACCAATCGCACCGTAATATTAGCCGTTTTGTTTTTGGATTGCGTATTAAAAGAACCGCCATAAGAAAAATCTTCTGATGAGTTTTGACCAGTTATTTGAAAAACGCCCATGTCTGATTTTTTTAAATTTCCTAAACTTGCATCCGCATTTTCAGCAATATTTTTGGCTCTGATGCTCGCGTCTTTTGTAGCTTCGGCAATCATTTTTATTTTTAATTCAGCCAGCTTTGTGTAATAATATTCCGGTGGAGACGAATAGAATTCCACTCCGGAATTAATCAACTCACTGGATTGTCGGGATAATTCCTCAATTTTATTGACTTCCTTAGATTGAATGCTTACGCTTTGTGTCAACGTAAATCCAGTGAATATTTGCTGTCTTGTCGTTCCGTTTTCATTGAAGGTAGTTTCAAAATCCTTATTGAAATTTACCGCTGAGAAAACCATTTCATTCGAGGCAATTCCTTTGCCTGATAAATAGCTTTTTATTTTCTCTCTGTCAATATCTAATGCGGCATAAGCCTCCTTAAGCGTCATGCTTTTTTTAGAAAAAGAGCCACTCCAAACAATCAAATCCGATACGAAATCCTTCTTTCCGGAACCCGTCACACTGATGGTATCGTTGCTTTTATTGCGATTCTGAAAAGCATTCGAAAAGAGATAGGAGGAAATTACTAAAGCTATGGCAATAATAATTACGTTTAAACTGTTTTTAAGCATTGTTGAGTTTTTTATAGTCAATCAAATATAGTCAATTTAGGAGTGTGATGTTATTTTTACTACTCACAGATTTTTTATTTTAGTTCGTGAAAGGCTAATTTTTTTAACTATAGTTTTACATTCAATCCTTTTAAAGTCCTTTATCGATAGGTCTTTTTTTTGTACTTTTACAAAACAAAAAACAAATTATGATTTTCGAAAATACCCTTGAATTTGCACGACAGTTAGATTCGCAAGATCTATTACATAAGTACCAAGAAGAGTTTCTTTTTCCACAGGTAAATGGTAAAAAAGTGATTTATTTCACAGGAAATTCGCTGGGACTACAACCCAAAAGGACTAAAGCGTATGTAGATG
This sequence comes from Flavobacterium sp. CG_9.1, assembly GCF_015751645.1. Lineage (NCBI taxonomy): Bacteria > Pseudomonadati > Bacteroidota > Flavobacteriia > Flavobacteriales > Flavobacteriaceae > Flavobacterium > Flavobacterium sp. CG_9.1. Next base: position 22,403 of record NZ_JADOVC010000018.1, on the reverse strand, counting down.
AAGTGATGAATGATTGGGCAAATTTAGCTGTTGAAGGTCATTTTTATAGTCAAAAACCATGGTGGGATTATCACGAGCGCTTTGCACAACCACTGAGTAAGATTGTTGGGGCGCTGCCAAGCGAAGTTACGGTAATGAACACCTTGACCGTGAATCTTCATTTGTTGATGGTTTCTTTTTACCGACCTACAAAAACCAGGTATAAAATTATTTGTGAAGAAAAAGCATTTCCTTCGGATCAATATATGTTTCAAAGTCAGGTTCATTTTCATGGATATAAACCAGAAGATGCGCTTGTAGAAATCAAGCGTCGCGAAGGTGAACACAACATTCGTTTGGAAGATGTTTTGGCAAAAATTGAAGAAGTTGGTGACGAGTTGGCTTTGCTATTGATTGGTGGAGTCAATTATTACACAGGACAAGTTTTTGATATGAAAACCATAACTGCCGCAGGTCATAAAGCGGGAGCTTACGTAGGATGGGATTTAGCGCATGCTGCTGGAAATGTGAAACTAGAATTACACGATTGGAATGTGGATTTTGCAGCATGGTGCAGTTATAAATACATGAATTCAGGTCCCGGAAATGCTTCAGGATGTTTTATACATGAAAACCATCACAACAATTCAGAGTTGCCAAGATTCGCAGGATGGTGGGGACACAATAAAGAACGTCGGTTCAAGATGGAACAAAATTTCGATCCTATTCATGGAGCCGATGGTTGGCAAATTAGCAATTTACCTATTCTGTCATTAGCACCTTATTTAGCATCAGTGGACATGTTTGATGAAATTGGAATGGATGCACTACTGCAAAAAAGAGATAAGATCACTTCGTATTTAGAGTTTATTTTACAAGAGATTGATAAAGAAGTTGATAGTAGTTTCGAAATCATTACACCATCCAATCCATTAGAAAGAGGCTCCCAATTATCAGTATTGCTTCATGGTGAAGGACGAAGTTTATTTGACTATTTAATGAATAACGGTGTCATCACCGATTGGCGCGAACCAAATGTTATTCGATTAGCACCAGTTCCATTATATACATCCTACACGGATATGTATGAATTTGGTCAAATTTTGAAAACAGGAATTCTAAATAAAGCATAGCTTTGAATTATATAAGAAATAGTTTTAATTGTATAACTGTTTTTTAGGACTTTAAGCGTTCCTTTGTAGATTAGAAATTAATAAAAATCAAATTATGAAAATTATATATTTTATATTGTTGTCTTTAGTAGTCGTTTCTTGTCAAAATCAAGGAAAAATGGAAATTGAAAAAGCAAAACTAGCTACTGTAGATTCCATGAAAGTTGAAATGGAGAAACAAAGGGTTATTGATTCTATGCAAGTTGAAATGGTTAAGATTGAAGAAGCCAAAATTGAAACTCAAAAGGAAGTTGTTGTAGTTAATCAACAGGCACCTGGAACAACGACCACTACTACAAATTCAACGACAACAAGAAAGAAAGGATGGAGTAGTACAGCTAAGGGAGCTGTAATTGGCGCAGGAGTTGGTGCTGCTACCGGAGCAATTATCAGCAAGAAAAAAGTTCAGGGAGCTATAATTGGTGGTGTTGCTGGCGCTGGAATAGGTGCTGGTACTGGGGCAATTATCGACGGAAGCAAAAAAGAGTAAATGTATTTTTTTATATATAGTGAAGAGTGTTTAAGTTCCTAGAGAGCTTAAACACTCTTTTTTTTTGAGTCAATTTTTGTTTAATACGAATCCATATTTTCAATAATGGCATTTGCCTTCGTTTTGATCTTATACAATTCTTCAGGATTTATTTTATTTAATAAATTCAGCATCATGGACATTCTCTGATTTCCTTTAAAAAACTCTTTTTTCTCATCTAGAAAATTCCAATACAGTGAATTGAAGGGACACGCTTTATCTCCACATTTCTCCTTGACATTGTAATGGCACTTGGCACAATTATTACTCATTTTATTAATGTAACTTCCAGAAGATACATACGGTTTTGTAGCAATAATTCCACCATCGGCATATTGTGACATCCCGCGAGTATTGGGCATTTCGACCCATTCGATTGCATCGATGTAAACGCCTAAATACCAAGCGTCTACTTCGTCAGGATGAATTTGCGTTAATAATGTAAAATTGCCAATTATCATTAGACGCTGAATGTGATGCGCGTAAGCTTCGTCTAAACTTTGATTGATGGCGTGACTCATGCAATTCATTTTGGTATTACCCGTCCAGAAAAAATCAGGTAGTTTATTCGTGTTTTTCAAAACATTCAGATGGGCATAGTTTGGCATTTCTTTCCAATAGATTCCTCGAATGTATTCGCGCCAACCTAAAATTTGCCTTACAAATCCTTCTACTTGTGAGATGGAAATCTCAGTTTCATTGGCATGATAAAAAGTGATGACTGTCTCTATGACTTCTTTTGGTGACAGCATTTTACTATTCATAGCAAAAGACAAACGAGAATGAAAAAGGAATTTTTCATCGGTATGCATCGCATCTTCATAATCACCAAAATGTTTTAATAGATTTTTGCAGAAATAATCTAAAACCTCCAAAGATTGCTGACGAGAAGTAGGCCAACTGAAATTATTTGTATCGATGTTTCCAAAAGCTGTAATTCCTGCTTCTTTGATTTGGGCAACAACTTCAGAAACATGGGTATGGAAATTTTTTTCTGAAGGTACTGGAACTTCTCCTTTGTATTTCTTGCGGTTGTTAGCATCAAAATTCCATTGGTTGCCTAATGGAGTGCTGCCATCCATCAAAACATGATGTTTTTTTCGCATGTTCCGATAAAAATTTTCCATCAGCAACAACTTCTTTCCTTCAAAAAATTCAGAAAGTTCGTGACGCGTGGTATAAAAATGTTCCGAGTCAAAAGCTTCTGAGGCAATTTTTAATTTGGAACAAATTTTTTTTAGTTGTTCATCCAGTCGGTTTTCGTCAGGAAATTGGTATTCGAATTTTTCGATTTTATATTTTTCGATGCAAAGAGCAATTATTTTTTCTAAATCCTGTGGATTGGTACCATCGGTAATTTGAAAATAGACTGCTTGATGTCCCAAGTCTTTTATAGTTGTATAAAAATTCCTCATTGACAGAAAAAAGGCCACAACTTTTTGAATATGATGTTTTACATAATCTGTTTCCTGCCGCATTTCGGCCATAACATAAATCGTGTTTTCATCGTATTCTTGCAACCAAGAATGCTGTAAATCTAATTGATCACCAAGGATTAACCGCAGTTTTTTCATTTCTTATTTTTTGGAAAAGGAGGTGCTTGGAATTTCTTTTCTCGCATATTGGAAACGATCCACTAATTTGGGTAAACAATACCCATCTAGGCCATTTATTGCCACAACGTTCCCTCTATCAATTTGCAACCAACCGTCTTTATGTGCTAGTTCTTCCTCAAAAAATAAATTTTCGATAGAAGCGATTAGGTGAATGGTGTCGTTTTCTTTAATGTAGTATTCATTAACGTACTTGCAATACAATTGAACAGGACTTCCTTTTACAAAAGGGGTTTCAATACCATTTTTATATTCTTCTTCTAAATTAGTTTTATCAAACTCAGAAATTCCCAGTTCATAATTTGCTGACGTATGATGCGCATCTGCAATCATGTCAACAGTAATATGGTTCACTGTGAAATATCCTGTTTCTTTAATATTCTTGTACGTGTCTCTGGGCACCGTTGTTGGGCGCATTATGAATCCAATCAGCGCTGGGCTACTGCCTAGATGAGTGATACTGCTAAAAATGGCAACATTTGATTTGCCATCAACGGATTTTGTAGCAAGTAGATTAGCAGATTTGTAACCAGTGCAGGAATTGATTAAATTTAATCTTTCGATTTTTTCCATTTGATCTATAGCATCTTTTGAAATGTTTTTCATATTTACTGTTATTTACAACAAATATACTTTTTGTTTAATTAATTACGAAATTAATTAAACAAAAATTATATAATAATTTAGTGCTGTCTGTTTCGATAGCATACATTGAAATAAATAGTTTTAATTATCTGTCAAATCCTATATATTTGTTTTTCAATTTATCCAATGATGAAATTACTTAAAAAATCCTTTATTTTTTTGCTTGCTTTACTATTTGTTTTGGTGGTAGCAGTCCTTCTCTATGGTTTTTATCTGCAACCAAAATATGAAGGTAAAGTGCGGTTGAAAAATATTCAAAAGGAAACTACAGTTTATTTTGATGAATTTGGGGTGCCTCATATCTATGCCACTAACTCAAAAGATGCCATGGTTGCTTTGGGCTATGTTCATGCTCAAGATAGGCTTTGGCAAATGGAATTGATGCGCCGCATTGCTCCGGGACGATTATCAGAAATTTTTGGTTCGGTTGCTCTTAAAAATGACAAATTCTTCGCTGGCTTAGGAATCGAAGAAGCTTCTGCCAAAGCGATTGCGGATTTAGATAAAAATAGTCCCAGTTATCAATTGACAATGGCTTATTTGGAGGGTATTAATCAATACATGGAGGAAGGAACGACACCAATAGAATTTAGTTTGGTGGGCGTTAAAAAAGAAAAGTTTACCATAAAGGATGTCTATAATATTTTTGGATACATGTCTTTTAGTTTTGCGATGGCTCAAAAATCAGATCCGTTGTTAACTGATATTCGAAATAAATATGGAATGGATTATCTTAAGGATTTTGGAATTGATGGTGCCTTTAATACGACAAAAATTAAAAACGCAAAAAACAGGCCTCAAGAATATGCTGCTATTTCAAAGTCAGTGGCGCTACTTTTGGATCAGTCCCCTGTTGCTCCTTTTATAGGAAGTAACAGTTGGGTTATTGCTCCAAAGAAAACAAAGAACGGAAAAGTTATTTTTGCTAACGATCCACATATTGGATTTTCGCAGCCTGGAACGTGGTATGAGGCACATATCGTCACTCCAGATTTCGAATTATATGGCTGTTATCTAGCAGGAACACCTTATCCATTATTAGGCCATAATAGGGAATATGCCTATGGTTTAACTATGTTTGAAAATGATGATATTGATTTGTACCAAGAGCAAAATAATCCAGCCAATGCCAATGAATATAAGACACCAACTGGTTTTAGTACCTACGAAATTCGAAAAAAAACAATCAAAGTAAAAGATTCTACTGATGTAGTTTTGAATGTAAAAGTGACGCGCCACGGTCCTGTTATGAACGATTTAATTGATGGTTTACAGCAAGACAAACCTGTGGCAATGTCTTGGATTTATACACAACAACCCATTCAAATTCTCGATGCGGTGTATGCGCTTTCACACGCTAAAAATAAATCCGATTTTCAGAAAGGTGTTTCACTAATCGCCGCTCCAGGATTGAATGTTATGTATGGCGATGCCAAAGGAAATGTGGCTTGGTGGGCAACCGGGAAATTGTATAAGCATAAGGAAGGTGTAAATCCAAATTTTATTTTGGATGGTGCTAGTGGAAAGGATGATATAGAGCAATATCTGGATTTCTCCAAAAATCCTTCGGCGGTGAATCCTAGATGGAATTATGTCTATTCCGCAAATAATCAACCCGAACCAATTGACGGGTTTTTGTATCCCGGTTATTATCTTCCTGAAGATCGAGCCAAACGAATTACGCAATTATTGAATCCAAAATCAGATTGGGATATGGTTTCGGTAGGAAAAATGATTTTTGATAATACCTCTTCTGTAGCTCCAAAAGTTGTGAGGGATTTAATCTCAAATGTAAATCAGGAATCCCTTTCAGAAAATGAAAAAGAAGCCCTGAGTGTTTTAAAAGATTGGAAAGGAACTAATAATCTGAGTGATGTGGCTCCTACAATCTATAATAAATGGATTTTTAATTACTTAAAAAATACTTTTGAAGATGAACTTGGCGCTGAAAATTTCAAGATGTTTTTAGGAACGCACATCATGAAGCAAATTATAGCGAGACAAATTACGAATGAAAAATCACTTTGGTGGGATAATGTTAATACTAAAAATCAGAAAGAAACAAGAAGTCAGATTGTCTCCAAATCATTCAAAGAATCCGTTGTAGCTTTAGAAAACCAACTGGGAAATACCGTTTCGGATTGGACTTGGAATCGAGTGCATACAGTGGAACACCAGCACCCATTAGGAAAGATAGCCGCTTTGCGAAGTATTTTCAATGTGGGGCCTTTTGAAGTTTCAGGTTCAACGGAAGTAATTAATAATCTCTTTTTTGATTTTACGGAAGACGGCAATTACTTGGTCAAAGGAGGTCCATCCACAAGACGAATCATAGATTTTTCAGATATAGAAAATAGCTGGAGTATCTTACCAACAGGACAGTCTGGTAATCCACTAAGTGCGCATTACAGCGATCAGGCTGAGCTGTATAACATGGGTAAATTCAGAAGAATGATGCTGAATAAGAAAGAGATTGTTAGAACTTCGACTAAATTGATTTTTATTCCTGGTAAAAAATGATTTTTATAAAGGAGCTAAAATAATAAATGAGTAATTTTGCTTAACTTTTTATAAATAAATAATGCAAACTCCCATAAAAATAGCAGTTGTAGGTTCTGGATTAGTAGGATCTTTATTAGCTATTTATCTTCGTAAAGCGGGTCACATGGTACATGTTTACGATAGAAGTCCTGATATCCGAAAAATACAGTTTTCTGGTCGTTCCATCAATTTAGCGATGTCCAATCGAGGTTGGAAAGCTTTGGATGGAGTAGGAATAGGAAATGCCGTGCGTGAGATTGCAATTCCTATGGAAAAACGCGCGATTCACTTAGTGGATAAGCTTAATTTTCAAAATTACGGTCAAGAAGGAGAATCGATTTATTCTATTTCAAGAGGAATTTTGAATAGGAAAATGATTGATTTAGCCGAAGCCGCAGGAGCTGAATTCTTTTTTGAACATAAAATATGGGACGTTTCGCTAGATGATGCAACGCTACATATTGGAGAAACGGAGCGTGGTGCCTGGGAAGATAAAAAATATGATATGGTTTTTGGTGCGGACGGTGCTTTTTCTAGAATTCGTCACCGCATGCAGCGCCAAAGTATGTTTGATTATTCGCAAGAATTTTTACCCATTGGTTACAAGGAATTAAACATTCCTGCAAATGCTGACGGAACACATAAATTAGATAAAAATTCCTTTCATATTTGGCCTCGTGGCGAGTATATGTTGATTGCCTTGCCTAATTTAGACGGAAGTTTTACTTGTACTTTGTTTATGCCATTTGAAGGAGAAAATTCTTTTGAATCTTTAAAAGACATAAAATTAGTGGAAGCTTTTTTTGAAAAAAATCTACCTGACACAATAGATGTAATTCCAAAATTAGCAGAAGATTTCTTTAAGAATCCTACCAGTACGTTAGTGACAATGAAATGTTATCCATGGACTTATGAAGATAAAATTGCGCTTATTGGCGATGCCAGTCATGCAATTGTTCCTTTTTATGGACAAGGAATGAACGCCGGTTTTGAAGATATTTCCGTGCTTTACGAAATGATGGAAAAGTATGGAGATGATTGGAAAACAGTTTTCTCTGAATACCAAAAATCACGTAAACCAAATGCAGATGCGATTGCGGAACTTTCGTATCGTAATTTTTTAGAAATGAGCTCCAAGACTGCAGATGAAAACTTTCTTCTGCAAAAGAAAATCGAAAAATCATTCTCAGATAAACATCCAGAAAAATGGATTCCGCTTTACAGCAGAGTTACTTTTAGTGATCGCCCTTATACCGAAGCGTTAGCTATTGGCGATTATCAAAATTCAATTATGGATGAAATTTTAAAAGTAGAAAATATTGCAGAAATATGGGACTCTAAAGCTGTTGAAAATAAAATATTAGAACTGTTAAAATAAAAAAAGGACTCTTTGAAGGAGTCCTTTTCAGATTTATCTATTTATTTTTTGTCGCCGGTTTCAATAAGACTCGTAAAGTACTGTCATTATTAAAATAGCTGAACATCCAAGTAATGAATATAGAGAGTTTGTTTTTGACACTCAAAATCAACATTAAATGGATGAACATCCAAGTAAACCAAGCCAGTCTGCCTTGAAAACTAAATTTGGGTAAATCAACAACCGCTTTTCGCTTTCCTACCGTTGCCATAGAGCCTTTGTCGTGGTATTCATATTCAATTTTCGGTTTATTTTTCAAGCTAAATTTGAAGTTATTCGCTAGAACTTTGGCTTGTTCGATAGCTACGCTAGCCACTTGTGGATGTCCGTTAGGATATTTAGGAGTAGCCATAAAAGCAATATCGCCAAGTGCATAAACATTTTCCAGATTTACAATAGTATTGTAGCGGTCCACGAGAAATCGATTGCCTCTAGTTATACTTTCTTTAGGAATACCCTCAAGGGTATTTCCAATGATTCCCGCAGCCCAAATAACATTAGTTGATTTGATGATATCACCGTTCTGTAAGCTTACATTTTTGCCGTCATAATGGTTTACGATGGTGCTGGTTTTTACAATTACACCTAATTCTTCTAAATATTTGCGAGATGTTTTTTGAGAATCGATACTCATTGGGTTCAAGACGTTGGGAGATCCTTCGAGTAGAAAAATAGTCAATTTTGAAAAGTCTTTGTCAGGATAATCTTTTGGGAGAATGTTTTTTTTCATTTCCGCCAAAGCACCAGCAAGTTCAACTCCGGTAGGACCACCTCCTACAACTACAAAGTTCATTAAGGCTTGAAGTTCTTCCGGTGGAGCAATTAGAGCATCTTCGAAAGTTTGTAGAATTTGATTTCGAAGTTGAATAGCCTCAGGAACGGATTTCATTGGAAATGCAAATTTTTCAATTTCATCATTTCCAAAATAATTAGTTGTGCATCCAAAAGCGACTATAAGATGATCGTAATCAAAATCAGCAATAGAAGTTTTTAAAATTTTATTTTGTGAGTCAACACTTATGACGTCTGCAATCCGAATTCGCACATTTTTTGAATGCTGAAATACTTTTCTTAGAGGGAATGAAATACTTGCTGGCTCAAGTCTTGCGGTTGCTACTTGATACATTAAAGGTTGGAATTGATGGTAATTGTTTCTGTCGATTAATAAAACGTCAAAATCCGTGTTTTCTAAATCTTGTGCCAAGCGCAAACCGGCAAAACCAGCACCAATAATTACAATTTTCTTTTGAATTCCCATATTAAATTTATTTTTGAATTCTAAAGATACAATTTATTGCAGCATTAGTATTCTCTGTTAACGTTTTCTATAGAAAATGCGGGTTTACAAATGGCGATGTATTCGCAGGATTCGTCAAAAGGATTGGAGTATTGTACACGGGTGTTTCTTTCGATTTTGATAGATTGTCCTGCTTCTAGGATGATTGTTTCATCTTCAATGACAAATTGCTTTTTACCTTTAATAATATACGTGTATTCTTCAAAATCAGGAGTTTGAAATGGCTCACTCCAATTAGGTGGAGCAACCATGTGAGCAATAGAGATGTCATTATTACCTGTTGATGCCTTTCCATGATGCTCTTCGATTAATTTCCCATCAGTGGTTGGTACAATAAAAGGCTTGTTTTGAATAAAATATTTTTTCATAATTGAGCTGCATTTTTTAGAATCAACCTTACAATGCGGTCAGGTTGACTTATTTTTTAAACATTTTTGTCAAGATTCCAAAAGCGCCTCTGATAAAAGTGGCACTAGTTAGAACTTTTAAAACAGATTTTCCAAGAGCACTTGCTGTATCAGAACTCTGATTTTGTCGTTGTTGATCTTCTTGTGTTTGCTTGTGTATGGTTGTTTCCTCTTCGACAACAGCAATTTTTTTATTCAACATTTCATAAGCACTTTCGCGATCTATAAGTTCGCTGTATTTTTTTACTAATTTTGATTTGCTATTGATTTCTTGAATTTCGCTTTCTGTCAAAATGTCCATTCTGCTCATCGGAGCACGCATCATGGTGGCTGCGAGTGGCGTTGGAATTCCTTTTTCGTCTAAGGCGGTAACTAGTGCTTCGCCAATTCCTAAACTAGTTAGAATTTCATCAGTCTTGTAATATTCGGATGTTGGATAATTATCGGCGGTTTGTTTGATTGCTTTTCGATCATTGGCTGTAAATGCTCGCAAAGCGTGCTGAATTTTTAAACCTAACTGAGCCAGAATACCACTTGGAATATCCATAGGATTTTGTGTGATAAAATAAATTCCGATGCCTTTAGAACGAATTAATTTTACGATGGTCTCTATTTGCTCTAATAAAGTTTTGCTAGCTTCATTAAAAATCAGATGGGCTTCGTCGATGAAAATTACTAATTCTGGTTGGTCTGAATCTCCTTTTTCAGGCATTTGTTGATAAATTTCGGCTAATAAACTCAGCATAAATGTGGAGAATAATTTTGGTCTATCTTGAATATCAGTTAGTCTCAAAATATTGATGTATCCTTTTCCGTTTTCGTCAATACGCATTAAATCCTCTATGTCAAAAGACATTTCTCCGAAAAATAAGTCTGCTCCTTGTTGTTCAAGTTCAATTATTTTTCTTAAAATAGTTCCAGTTGTCGATGTGGAAATTTTGCCATATTGTTCTTCAATTTCATCTTTCCCTTCCTCGGTGATGTAATTAATTACTTTTTTGATGTCTTTTAAATCCAATAAAGGCATTTTGTGGTCATCACAATACTTGAAGATGACAGAAACCACACCAGCCTGTGTATCATTTAAATTTAGAATTCTGGAAAATAACACGGGTCCAAACTCAGATATAGTGGCGCGAAGTCGCACGCCATTTTGCTCAGACAAAGTTAATAATTCAACAGGAAAACGTGCAGTGGAATACGGAATGTTAATTTTAGCATGTCGTTCCATTATAAAAGGTTTTTCTTCTCCTTCCATTGCGATTCCGCTAAAATCACCTTTGATGTCCATCATTAAAACAGGTATTCCAAGGGTTGATAATTGTTCTGAAAAAACTTGTATGGTTTTAGTTTTCCCAGTTCCGGTAGCTCCCGCAATTAGGCCATGTCGGCTTATGGTCTTTAAAGGCACTTTTACAAATGTATTGGGTAAAGCTTCTCCGTCTAAAATCGCACCACCAAGAATAATGCTTTCACCTTTAGAACTATATCCTTGTGCTATTTGTTGAATAAATTTTTCCTTTGTGTCCATTATAGGTTGTTTTGAAATACGATGCAAGATATTATATTTTTCTAAAATTAACAATTTTGGTGTATACCGCAGTTTTCCTCCTTTTTTATTGTTAATACCGTAAAATAATAGTTTTCCTGCTAAATAGCATCTTATTGAATTATTATGTTAATTATTCATAAAAATATATATTATATTTTATAATAATGCCTAATTGTTTGCGTATATTGATATAAATGTAGTGTAAAAATCTATAAATATGTTTTTGAAATAAATTTAATTGTAATAAAATAAAAAAAAGTTTTTTTATTTGAACTAAAAATATAAATTTGCTCCACTACAAGTTTAATATAACTAAGATAAATTATTTAAAACTATTAAAATTAAAAAAAATGGCAAACGTTAAAAAAGAAAAAGGTGCAAACGGAGGAGGAATGATCTCAGGAATCATTATTGTAGCATGTATTTTTGTGGGATGGGTAATATGGAATTTTATAATGGGTAATGGTGCTAACTTCGAAGGCGGCGTAAATACAGGTCATCCACTGCCAGGTAATATGTTAGCAATGGTATATAAAGGAGGTCCTATTGTACCGGTATTATTAGGTTTGTTATTAATGGTTGTTGTGTTCTCATTTGAACGTTATGCTGTAATATCAAAAGCTTCAGGTACAGGGAATCTTGATCTTTTTATGAAAAATGTACAAAACGATATTAAAAGTGGTAATATTGAAGCAGCTATTGCTGCATGTGACAAACAAAAAGGCTCTGTTGCAAATCCAATAAAATCAGCTTTATTGAAATATCAAGAAGTTAAAAGAGAAGGTTTTGATAGCGAAGCTGCTGCAGAAACTATTCACAAAGAAATTGAAGAGGTTACTTCATTAGAGATGCCAATGTTAGAGAAACACATGACTGTGCTTTCTACAATGGTTTCATTGGGTACACTTGCAGGTTTGTTAGGTACAGTAACAGGTATGATTAAAGCATTTAGTGCATTGTCTGCTGCTGGTACACCAGATCAAGCTGCTCTTGCAAATGGTATTTCTGAAGCACTTATCAACACTGCAACAGGTATTTCTACTTCTGCTTTAGCAATTGTAGCTTACAACTTTTTTACTTCTAAAATTGATGATTTGACTTACTCTATTGACGAGGCAGGTAACACAATTGTAAATACTTACAGACACTACAGAAGTACACAAAAATAATTAATAATTTAATTTACAAGAAAATAGATAGTTGGAAAACGAAATCTATTTTCTTGTAGATATTAAAAAATATATTAATGGCTATAAAAATGAAAAAGAAAGCAGGGTCTACTGATATGACTGCAATGTGTGATGTTGCTTTCCTTTTGTTGTCGTTCTTTGTAATGACAGCTACAGCAAAGATACCGGAAGCATTGCCAGTAGATACGCCCGCTTCGGTTACTCAAACTAAGCTGCCAGATACTGATTTGGCTACAATAACTGTTGGGAAAGGGAAAGTATTCTTTGACCTAAAAGGAAGAGAAGTTCGTATAAAAGCGCTTGAATTAATGGGTCAAAAATATGGAGTTACCTTTACAGAGGAGGAAACTAAAACTTTTTCTTTAATGGAAGGTATTGGAGTTCCAATTACGAATCTAAAACAGTTGATTGGAATGAAAACCTCGGAACGCAATAAAGAGGGGTTGCAACCTGGAATCCCTAAAGATTCATTGGACAATCAACTGAAAGAATGGATCTACAATTCTCGCATAGCAAATATTGACGTTAACGACAAAGAATTGCAAATTGCTATCAAAGGAGATGCAAAAGAAGAATATCCTGCTATTAAACAAGTAATGGATATTTTACAGGATCAAAAAATCAATAACTTTAGTTTAGTTACTGGTCTAAGAGCAACAGAAAAATAATTAAAACACATACACTAAAATGGCTGAATTAAATACCGGCGACGGTGGAGGCAAAAAAGGTGGAAAAGTAAGAAGTAAAAAAGCAAATTCTAAAGTAGATTTAACTGCTATGGTGGATTTGGCATTCTTATTGATTACTTTCTTTATGCTTACCACGACCCTGTCTAAACCTCAATCTATGAGCTTGGGTTTGCCAGATAAGGAAGATGATAAAATCAAAGAAAAGCCCATTAAAGTTGACGAAAACCGTACGTTGACGGTGATGTTAGGTGATAATGACAAAATGGTTTATTATATGGGTTTATTGGCAACTCCAATTGCTGGTCCTAAGGATATATCTTATGGTAAAGAGGGTATTCGTAAAGAATTATTGAAAAGAAAATTATCAGTAATTGAATACACTGGTAACAAAGACAAAGGGTTAATCGTAATTATTAAACCAAGTAAAAAGTCAAGCTACCGTAATTTAGTAGATATACTAGATGAGATGAATATTGTGGGAGTACCTTCAAATGCAATTGTAAATGATTTCTCTCCAGAGGAATTAAAATTGTTAGAAGATAAATAAGATTTTCTTACTACTCAATAACCTAATAATTAAGAAAAATGAAATTAGATATATTCACAAACCAATGGCTTGATATTGTATTCGAGGGACGTAATAAGGCCTACGGCGCTTACGAACTTAGAAAATCAAATAACAAGACTGCAGTTAGAGCGCTTATTTTTGGTGCAATTGTTTTTGCGCTAGCAGTCAGTATGCCGCTTATTTTAAATTTACTACCTGATTCTACCGAAGCAGATGAAACTTTAGATAATAAAATTGTTACAATTAAATTGCCCCCTAAAAAGGAAGAGATAAAGAAGAATATCCCACCACCACCACCACCACCTCCAAAAGTGGATCAAATGAAGTTTGTAAAACCAGTCGTGGCTAAAGCGGAGGAAGTTACAGAGGAACCACCTAAAACTGTCGAAATAAAAGATAAAAAATTAGGTGCAGTTACGATCAAAGGAGATCCTGATGCAGTTTTAACTGTTGAACCAGTAGGTACAGGAACAGCTGCGGTAGTTGAAGAGGTAGATAATCAAATTTATAATACTGCTGGTATTGAAGTTAAACCTGACTTTCCAGGAGGGATTAATAAATTTTATAAATTTGTTGGTGATAACTATCAAACACCGGAAGAAGAAGGTTTAAAAGGTAAGGTTTACGTTACCTTCGTAGTTGAAAAAGATGGTTCATTAACAGATATCAAAGTAATTAGAGATATTGGTTATGGTACAGGAAAAGAAGCTATTCGAGTTTTGAAAAAATGTCCAAGATGGACGCCGGGTGAACAAAATGGTAAGAAGGTAAGAGTACTTTATTCGCTTCCAATCACTATTCAATCTGCAGATTAATGTTGAATAACATACTTAGTAATATTAGGAAGAAATCGCTTAAAGAGCGATTTCTTCTTGTTTTAGGAATTTTGTTTTTTCTGATATATCTTGTATTAGGTTTATTCATTATCTTCATGAAGAATTTCCCTTTAGATATGTCTCCAGCGTATAGAATCGCATTCGGAATTTTACTTATAGCTTATGCTTCATTTAGATTCTTCCGAATTATTAACGATAATAATAATTAGTTTATGAAAAAATTTGCTAAACTTCCATATTTTATTTTTTTCTTAGTACTAGTGTTAGGCTACTCTTGTAATCAAACTAATACGTCAAAGGAAGAGGAAACTATTTTGAAAGGTACTGCAACGGTCTTTGTTGATGAAACGTTGTCTCCTATAATAGAGGATCAGGTAGCCGTATTTGAGAATAATTATGAGGCTAAGATAAAGCTTGTTTCAAAATCGGAGTCTGAAGTCCTAAACTCTTTATTTAATGAAAAAGGAGCTATAGCGATTTTGTCTAGAAATTTGACAGCGGAGGAATTGAAAATTTTTAGATCGGGAAAAATTAACCCTAAAATAACGCCATTTGCTACAGATGCCATTGCGTTTATTGCTAATAAGAATAAGCAAGACTCGATAATCTCTCTTAAAGAGGTCATAAGTTTTATGCAAGGAAAGTCTACTCCATCAATTAAAGGATTGGTTTTTGACAATTTGAATTCAAGCACGGTGCGCTACATGAAATCTTTGGCAGGGATTGAGAGTATTCCTAAAAGTGGGGTTTTCTCCTTTAAAACCAATGATGAAGTGATAAAATATGTTTCGGAAAATTCAGATATGATTGGTGTTGTTGGTGTCAATTGGCTATCTCAGCCACAGCCAGCGATGCAAAAGTATGTTGATAATGTGAATGCTTTAAGAGTAACGGGTCTCGTAGGGAATGAATCCTACTTGCCATCGCAAAATAATATAGCAGAAAAAAAATACCCTTTGGCACGTGATTTGTATATAATCAACTGTCAAGGTTATTCTGGCCTAGGGATGGGGTTCGCTTCATTCGTCGGTGGAGATGTAGGACAAAGAATAATTTTAAAATCCGGGTTGTTACCTATACGTATTCCTGCGAGGAAATTTACAATAACTAAAAGCCAAAATGATGAAAAATAATTTAACTACAATGAACATGAATAAATTTACAACGTTAAGTGTTGCCTTATTGGCGTCAGCTTTTACGCTGCAAGCACAGGATATTAATCAAGCTAAAAAAGCGATTGATGCGGAGCAATTTGAAAGCGCAAAAACAATTTTAAAATCAATCATTAAAGCAAAGCCATCTAATGGAGCTGCATTTTTTACTTTAGGGAATGTTTATCTGAATCAAAATGTACAAGATTCTGCTAAGATTTATTTTCAAAATGGATTAAGCGCTTCTGATGGGGCTAAATTGAATCACATTGGTCTAGGTCAAATTGATTTAGATAAAAATGATGTTGCTGGTGCTCAAGCTAAATTTGCTTTAGCTACAGGCGACATGAGAAGAAAAGATTTCGAAGAATTTATTTATATCGGTAGAGCCTATATGAATGCGGTGAAACCAGATTACAAAAATGCAATCGCAGTTTTAAGTAGAGCTGCAATTAATAATGCGCAAGATGCTCAATTGCAACTGGCCTTAGGAGATGCTTATTATGGTGATGGTAAGCAAAATGAAGCTTATGTTGCATATAGAAGTGCTTTTCAGGCAGACAATACTTTGCTTAGAGCAAAAATGCAATTAGGTGTTTTGTTGAAAGGGGCTAAATCGTATGATGAAGCTTTAAAAGCGTACAATGAAGTAATTGCACTGAATCCAAATTATGGACCAGTATACAGAGAGTTAGCAGAAACGTATTATAAAATAGCACGTAACAAGCCATCTCAAGCTGCTTTAAATTACAAAACTGCAATAGGATACTACGATAAATACATGTCCTTAACAGATTATTCTATTCATTCTAGAATGCGTCGTGCCGATTTTCTTATTTTAGTAGAGGATTATGTAGCACTTGAAGCTGAAGCAAATAAAATGATAGAATTGGACAAAGTTAATCCAAGAATCTACCGTTATTTAGGATATGCTGCATACAAAAACGGTAATGTTGATGTAGCTATTAAATCATTGGACAGTTTTATTACTTCTCCAGGAAATAAAGCTATAGCATTAGATTATTTGTATTTGGGTTTAACTAAAATTAAAAAAGGAACTAGCGCTGATGGATTGTCAATTGATCCAATTGCTTTTCAAGCAGGTTTAGTGGATATCAAAAAAGCGATTGAAATGGAACCTTTAGCAGTCCAAGAATTAAGTGAAGTAGGTAAAAAATTATTTGCAGAAAAACTGTATACCGAAGCTGCTGCAATATTTGAATATGGTGCAAATACCAATGATTCTTCAAATTTCCTTGATGACAATGTTTATTTTGGTTTAGCGAATTACTACGCAAACATTAACAAAGAAAAAGGAGTGAAAGTTGATGTAGTTGGATTGGAAAAGGCTCTGGCAGCTTTTGATAAAGTGTTAGTAGCTTCGCCAACGTATTTAGAAGCTTATCTTTATAAAGCAAGAACCAACAGATTACTTGAAAAAGATGATGTTATGGTTAAGAATTATGAAGATTATGTAGCAAAAACTACAGAACTAGGAGCAGAAGAACTTGCCAAACCAGCCGTTAAGACTAAGATTATTGAATCTTACAATAATATGGCAGCAAGTTTTGCAAACACTGACAAGCCTAAAGCTATTGAGTACTTTAAAAAAACTCTTGCTTTAGATCCAGCAAATAGTTATGCTGCTGAGTCGATAAAGATTTTAAAATAGTTGAAATTTTTAAGGATAATAGAAACCGATAGTCATTTGATTATCGGTTTTTTTTGTGCTTAATATTTTAAGAGAATAATAGTTAAGGATAAAATTCTCATTTCTTACTATGGATTACATTGCTGATGGCTAACGCATTTTCGAAGTTTGTAATATTAGCTACCGATTTCAAATTAACTCCTTTTCAAATTAACTATCTTTGCACTTTAAAATAAAATAATGTTATCAAAAGAAATACAATTAGAAGTTAACAAAGGCGCGATGTTACCCTTGATGGAAGAATTTTATACCATTCAGGGAGAAGGATTTCATACTGGAACAGCAGCATATTTTATTCGAATAGGTGGTTGTGATGTTGGATGCCATTGGTGTGATGTAAAAGAAAGTTGGAATGCAGCATTGCACCCGCCAACGAGTATTGATTTGATAGTCGAAAATGCAAATAAGTATGCAGACACTGTCGTGGTTACCGGTGGAGAACCTTTGATGTGGGACATGACTTTGCTTACTCAAAAACTAAAAGAACAAAATTTAAAAGTTCATATTGAAACTTCAGGTGCTTATCCGCTCTCCGGAGCTTGGGATTGGATTTGTCTTTCGCCAAAGAAAAACAAATTGCCTACAGAAACCGTTTATGATAATGCGCACGAGTTGAAAGTAATTATTTATAATAAACATGATTTTGTTTTTGCTGAAGAACAAGCCGAAAAAGTAAATCCAAATGCTATTTTGTTTCTTCAACCAGAATGGAGCAAAAAAGAAGAAATGACACCGTTAATTGTGGATTATGTCATGAAAAATCCTAAATGGCGTGTATCATTACAAACACATAAATATTTGAATATCCCTTAAAAATTAAACCCCAAAACATTTAATCCTGTTTTGGGGTTTTTCGTTATAGTCCTTGTGTGAAACTATTGGTTTTTTGAATTGCCAGCTTGTTCACTTTTTTAGTATTGAAGGATTTATTTTTATCTTGTCTCCTTCTAGGGTATTACTTTAAAATGAAAGTTTTGCTAAATAATCATAATGTTCCCCTTCGAGAATTAATTGGCATTGAAATCCATTATCTAAAGCAGCATTTTGCAAAGTATTATAATCAATGAACATCCAATCGAATGGTTTTTCCTTCTCGCCTTTATAGGAGATGTTGAAAACTATTTCGCCATAATATTCGTTTTTTGAAGGTATCCACTTGCCGCCATCTTCATCATCATCAAACATATAAATGATATCAGAACTGTCCAGTAAAATTTGACCACCAGGAAGCAGTAATGATTTTAATTTTAAAAGAAAATTAGGGATGTTTTTTAACTTTCCGCACATGCCAGCACCGTTCATTAATAATAAAATAGTATCGTATTTTTCATCTTCTATCGTCATTACATCTTGAACTTGTGCATTTTTAAGTCCACGAAGCGTGCAGGCTTGAATGGCATTTGTAGAAATATCAATTGAGGTAACATGTAAATTTCTTTCGTTTTGTAAATACAAACTGTGACTTCCTGCACCACAACCTACATCTAGCACTTTTCCTTTAGCAAGTTCTAGTGCTTTTTGTTCCATTAATGGCATTTCGTCGTGCGAACGGAATAAATAAGCAACGGACATTTCATCTTCTTCAGAGATGGTAGTCTCAGTAATTAAATCCTCTGGAGAATTATTGGTTTGATAATCGAGTATGGCTTGGCCAAAAAGGTCTTTCATTGTTTGTAATTCTAAATTCAACATTCATAAAGCTATAATCCTCGTTCAAAAAGTGTTAGTTTTGCAAAAATTTAAACTTTCAATTTGAAACCTACTTTAAACGAACTTCCTAAAGAAGCCAAAGATAAGCATATCGAAAACAAAAAGTATTTCGATAAGCTGAAAAAAAAGACCCCGAAAAATTTAGATTATGTAATGCAGGATTTACATGATGCTGAATTCAAAAAAACAGATTGTTTGAAATGTGCTAATTGCTGCAAGACAACAGGGCCATTATTTACTTCTGCAGATATTGAGCGTGTGTCGAAATATTTGAGACAAAAGCCACAGCAATTTATAGAACAATATCTGCGTGTTGATGAAGACCAAGATTATGTTTTGCAAAGTGTTCCGTGTACTTTTTTAGATCATGAAAATGCATGTATGATTTATGACGTCCGACCAAAAGCATGTCGCGAATTCCCGCATACGGACAGAAAGAAGTTTCAGCAAATTACAGATCTAACGTTAAAGAACGTCGCAATTTGCCCAGCTGCTTTTAATATAGTAGAAGAAAT
Organism: Flavobacterium sp. CG_9.1; assembly: GCF_015751645.1. Classification (NCBI taxonomy): domain Bacteria; kingdom Pseudomonadati; phylum Bacteroidota; class Flavobacteriia; order Flavobacteriales; family Flavobacteriaceae; genus Flavobacterium; species Flavobacterium sp. CG_9.1. Next base: position 2,881 of record NZ_JADOVC010000018.1, on the reverse strand, counting down.
GAAGAAGAAGTTGCCATTATAATTTACAATTATATCTCCCTATTGTGATTTTCAATCCTTTTCTGTCGAGTAAAGGATTAATTTTTAATAAATCAAATATTTTGCGTTCATTTTCTTAAACTTTTGCAAGCCGTCCTTCCAGCTTTCTCTGATTTCTTTTTCTGAAATTCCATTTTCTATTTGCCGTTGGAGGTTTTTAGTTCCCACTAATTTTGTGAAAAAAGAATTGAAGAATTTTGCTTTATCTAAGGTAGAGTTATATGCTTTTAGAAGCCATTTCAATTCCAGTTGATTCAGTTTAGTTTGAGTGGTTAGGTCCTCGCCAAAACATTTTACTCCATTATGCAATGGGTTTTTAGCACCTAAATTTGGTTTTGGTATAAAACTAAAGGTATTGTTGGGTAAATAAGGTGATCCGTAAATTTGAAATTGCTTCTCTGTACCTCTACCTACACTTACATTAGTACCTTCAAAAAGACACAAACTAGCATAAAGAGCAACGGCTTGATCGTTCGGAAGATTAGGTGATGGTTTTACTGGTAGACTGTAGTTTAGATTTCTATTGTAATTGAGACAAGGAATTACTGTTAGTTGACATTGAATTCCTTGTTTTAACCATTTTTCTCCATTTATCATTTGTGCGTATTCACCAATAGTCATTCCGTGAAGTACTGGTACGGGATGCATTCCTACAAAACTCGTAAATTCCTTTTCTAAAATTGGACCGTCTACAGTACTTATGTTTGGATTGGGTCTGTCTAAAATCAATAAAGGAATGTTGTTTTCGGCACAAGCTTCCATAATATAGTGTAAAGAGGAAATGTACGTGTAAAATCGTGCGCCCACATCTTGCAAGTCGAAAACCAAGATCTCTATTCCAGCTAATTGTTCGGAGCTGGGCTTTTTGTTATCCCCATAAAGCGAAATAATAGGCAATCCTATTTTATAATCTTTTCCGTCGACTACATGTTCACCCGCGTCCGCAGTTCCTCGAAAACCATGCTCTGGAGCAAAAATAGTTTGAATAGCTATGTTTTTTTCTAAAAAGAAATCAACCAAATGGGTTTTATTGGGTAAGATGCCTGTTTGGTTGGTTACAATACCAACTTTTTTATCTTTTAATAATGGCAGATAAGCATCAAAATTAGCAGCACCAGTTTTTACTGTTTGAAAGAGATTTTTTATTGTAGTTTTTGTATAGTTTTTTGTTTCTTCTTTAATCTTTATCGAACTTCCGCAAGACACGATTAGTAAAACAAATAATAAAAATGTATTTTTGAACACCAAACTAGATACCATATCAAATTGAATTTAGAATACTTTATTGCCAAACGACTTATCACTGCTAAAGATTATAAAAGTAGTATATCTGCGCCAATTATAAAAATTGCAATTTCGGCAATTGCCATAGGAATGATCATGATGATTGTTTCGGTAGCAACTGGGATTGGATTGCAACAAAAAATCCGAGAGAAGATTTCTGCCTTCAATGGCCATATTATTATTTCGAATTATGATAATAATCAATCGGAAGTTACACTTATTCCTATTTCTAAAAAACAAGATTTTTATCCAAAGTTCACTTCAGTTTCTGGAATAAGTCACATTCAAGCCATCGCAACCAAAGCAGGAATAATAAGAACCGAAACTGCTTTCGAAGGAGTAATCCTCAAAGGAGTTGGGCAGGATTACCAGTGGAATAATATTAAAGAATATCTGGTTTCAGGTAAATTGCCTGATTTCTCAAAAGAGCTTAATCAAGAGGTCTTAATTTCTCAATTCTTGTCTAAAAGGTTGAATCTAAAAGTAGGTGATTCTTTTAATACGTTTTTCATTAAAGAAAGTCAAAACAAACTACCAAACATCCGAAGATTTAAAATCACAGGTATTTTTAACTCTGGATTTCAGGAATTTGATGCCACTTATTTAATAGGAGACATTCGACACTTGCAGCGCATTAATAAATGGAGTCCCGATCAAGTGGGAGCTTTTGAGGTTTTTGTAGATGACTTTAATACTATTCAGGAAACAGGTGAGCAGGTTTATGCACAAACGTCTTCTACGTTAGATACCAAATCCATAATCGAAAAATACAGTTATATATTCGAATGGCTTCAATTGTTCGATTTTAATATTATAGTAATTTTAGCGGTCATGATACTTGTCGCCACCATTAATATGGTTGTTGCGCTTTTAGTGCTCATCCTTGAACGCACTCAAATGATAGGAATTCTTAAAGCTTTAGGGGCAAATAATTGGTCAGTTAGAAAAATATTTCTGTACAATGCCTTTTACCTTATAGTGAGAGGACTGTTTTGGGGAAACCTCATAGGGATATCGTTGTTGTTGATTCAGCAACATTTTGGTGTCATCAAACTCAATCCAGAAAATTATTATGTCAATCAAGCCCCAGTTTATTTGAACTGGGGATATATAGCCTTGCTTAATGCTCTTACAGTTGCTGTTTGTTTCTTGGTGTTGCTAATTCCATCCTATATAATAACTAAAATATCACCAGTAAAAGCCATCCGTTTCGATTAAACTTCATTTGGGCGTTTCCCTCTATAAAAAAGAGGCTATTATCTAAATGGGTAGTAGCCTCTTTTTTATAGAGGGTCGGGCTATTCGCTACAAGTCCTCGTCAAGTTGCGTTACACTTCACTTGCCTGCGGGCTTTTTGCTGCTATCCCTAACGCGGGGAGTTGTATAATTGATTTAGAATTCGGTGTACCTTATATATAGGTAGGTATAAATTGTCTTACTATAATAAGGACCGTAAGAAATAGACAAGGAACAACTGCCCAGGCGTCAAAAAAACCGAACCTATCTTAGACGGTACTGCGTTCAAGGACCTAATTTCAGTATTAATCCTGTCTGTGAT